>CAZHDQ010000017.1:0-14563 GCA_964531595.1 uncultured Anaeromyxobacteraceae bacterium | reverse complement strand
GGCCGCGGTAACCGCGCTGGTAGCAAAACGTGCAGCGGTTGTTGCACATGACGCCCGTTTCGAGGACCAGCGTCTTGTTGTGGACAGCTCCCATCGCCGACATTCTAGCAGACTTCCGAACCGTGTATGATTGCGACGCCCCTGCGGGCAGAAGGAGGCGTCGCGTGTTCGAATGTTTCAGGTTGTTCCCGTCCCTCGGGGCGTTCGTTTCGGCTGTCGTGGCCGCGGCGGTCCTATCGTCGTGTGCGCACGGACCGCAATCGCTGGTTTCCTCGGGTGGTCGCCTGGATATCGTCAACGGGCTGACCGAACCGGTCGAGGTGTTTGTTTCCGGCGCACGCGTAGCGCTGCTGGAACCGGGAAACACTGCCTACCTGGACCGGCTGCCCCGGCGCACGGTGCCGGTGGATGCGATTGGGGTGGTTTCGGGCGACGAGCACCGCCGTCAGATGGACCTTTCAGGCGAGGACCCGGCCCGCTGGCGCGTCGAGGCATCGGTACAGCAACAGTCCGATGAGACCGGCCGGAAGACGGGTGTCTTAATCGTCGAGAACCGTGCCGGAGAACCCGTGCGGCCGTTTCTGGACGGGCAGGCCGTCGAGTTGGTCTACCCCGATGCGCGTGTCGCTTACACCGGGCTGCCCCTGGGGCGCCGGGTGATCGAGGCAGTCGGCGTCAAGACGGACTTCCGGGTCTCGATGGACGTGGATCTTGGGCCTGGGGCGACGGCCGTGTTCGTGGTGGAACCGCCCGCCGCCGCCATCCGCGTGCTGAATCATGCCGATCTGGCGGTGCGGGTCCATTTGTCCATGGATGGGGACGAGACTTTCCGGCTGCTCAAGCCCGGCGAGGCGTGGGTGGTGCGGGGCTTGGCCGACGGCGAAACGTTGCGACTGAGGGCCGACGATGCCCTCCAGCGGCCGTTCTGGCATGCGACTATCGAACCCAGGCGCGGACAGGTTCTGGAAACGATTATCCCATCGCCCTCGGGCTCGCTGTCGGTCGTTTCCGAATTCGACGAGCCGGCGACCATCCTGGCCGACGGGCGGCTACTGGGGACCTGTCCTGCGCAGGGGGCGGCGGACTTCATGGGGCTGGTCCCCGGAGAGGCACGGGTCCAGGCATTCCTGGCGAATGGAACGGTACTCGCGCGGTCGCGCATCGCGATTCGTTCGGGCGAAAAGCCGTTGTGGTTCATTCGGCCGGGTTCAACGCGGGAAACTGGCGAGGACGAGGGCGGATTGCAGGTTTTCAACCGGACCGGCGAGGTGCTGCTGATACAGATCGATGGGTGGGACCGCGGGCGGATCGAAATCGGGCAGGAACGGCGTTTCGACGGCCTTATGCCAGGTCTGCACGCGGTCGCCGCAGCCGGGACTGTCAGTCGGGACGTGTTCCGGATGCAAGCGGAAGTGGTGAAGGGATCCCGACTTTCCTGGATGGTGTTTCCGGGGAACGCCCTACTCGCTTTGCGAAACCTCCGGGACGAGGCGGTTCGGGTGATGATCGACGAGAAAGCCCGGGCCGAGATCGATGTCGGGGCATCGCTGGAATTGCGGATACCCTCCGGGGAACACGTGATCGAGGTGGTCGGGGTGACTTCTCTGGCTGCGACGCGGCACCGGGTGGACCTGCCGGCGTCGGGGACGACGCGGATGGATCTGGCGCGCCCATTTGCATCGGTGCGCGTGATGAACCTCCAGTCGTCTGCTGTCGAGGTGTCGTCCGAGGAGGGGCTGCTAGGGGTCGTGAACCCTGGCGAGACCGTCGTATTTGACCATATCTTCCCCGGAAACTGTCGCCTCAGCGCCCGCTCAACAAGCCTTCCGGTGAACTGGAACATCCTGACATGGCTGGCGGAAGGAGAGGTCTTCGACTGGGCGTTGGGTGCACCGGGCACCCGCTGAGGCCGGCTACACGAACCACTGGAAGAACCAGAAGTAACCCAGCGGCGCCGTAAACAAGAATGCGTCAATTCGGTCCAGGAACCCGCCGTGCCCCGGCAGCAGTCCCCCCGAATCCTTTACTGCAAACGTGCGCTTGAACATGGACTCGACCAGGTCGCCGGCCTGTCCCAGGGCGCCCCCCACCAGCGCGAAGCCGACCAGCGGCCACAATGGTGCTTCCGGCCAGGCCACGACGCGCACGATGAGCGCGCCCCCAACGCTGCCGGCCATACCCCACAACGCCCCCTCCCAAGTCTTGTTGGGGCTGACCCGCGGGGCCATCTTGTGACGCCCCATCAATTTGCCGCCGAAATAGGCCATCGTGTCGTTCAACCATGTAACGACCGCGACGATCAGGAGCACGTACCGGCCTGTTGGCCCACGTTCGTCGCGGGCCAGAAGCAACGCCAGCGCGCCCAAAAATGCGACGTAGACGAGCCCGGCGAGCAGATGCCCCGCACGGAGCCCAGCCTCTCCGGTTCGTCCGGGGGAAGCAAGCACCGAAAGCAAGGCCGTCACCGCGGCGATAGCCATGGCGCCACCTAGCCGGAGCCAAGAGGACTGGTCCTCGCCGATCACGACGGACAGTAAAACCAGCGCCCCTAGAACGGTCCCAACGACCGCATCCGCCTTGTGTTCGCGGCCGGGCAGCAGCAGGAATTCCGCCAGAGCGGCCAGTACGATGCCGCCCAATAGGATAGCCAGCAGCCACCAGGGGGCGACCAGCACCGCGGCTAGCGCGATCGCCGCTAGCACTACGCCGGTTACGATCTTTGTTGCCATGCGTTCCTCGATCTGACGAAAGCGCCAAGGGAAAGGACCGCCGAAGTCTGGCATGAAAGGCACGCATCGTCGAGGATCGAATCTTGCCCAAATGGTTGACGGCGGGTCAGTTGGCTGCGGGCGCAGTCAGGATATGCCAGCGGGCGAGCGCCCGTCGGCCGTGGCTGGTTTCCGGCCCTCGGATGAACGCCTGCCGGTAGGCGACTATGGCTGCGTCCCGGCGGCCGACGGCTTCGAGGATCTGGCCGAGGTGGTTTAGCGATTCCGCCAGGGCGGATCCCAGTTCTGCTGTCCACAATCGGGAGGCTTGCTCCTGAGGGCCGATCGCAGCGCGTACATCTCCAAGCCTGAAGTGCGTCCAGGCCTCGGTCTCTTGGAAATATCCGTTTTGCGCCGGTTCCAGCAACTCGGCGGTCCGGATGTATCGCAGTGCGTCTTCCATATGCGCGCCGGACATCGACAGCATGTAAGCCAGGCTGTTCCATCCGGACGCGTCGGCGGGGTTGATCGCCAGGTCCCGTCGCGCGAGTGCCACTGCCGCATCGGGACCGCTGGCCAGTTCGGTCAACTGGGAGACCAGCGACAGTCCTTCCGGGTCGATGGCTGCGCCGCGCCAGTCCATTCGGCTGAGTGCGAATGCGCCCAGGCGTGACCGGATGGCCTGATCTCTGACCTCGTAGCGGTCGCCAACGGCCTCCATGATCTCGATGGCGAGCGCACGGCCGAACATACGACTGGTGTCGCGGCGGGCGGCGGCATGGAAGGCTGCCTCGCCGATGTCGTACCGGTGCAGCGCGAAGGCCCGCTTACCAGCCCCGATGAGCAGAGGGATTGGCTGGAAACCGGCCTGATCCAGAAGCTGAGCGCAGTCCTCGACGCCGTCGGCTTCGGTACGGCCCAGGCAGGTGGCCGCCAAGGCGCAAGGGATGCGTCCCAATGCCTCTGGATTCGGGTACCCGGCTGACCGCAAAGCATCGATCACTCGGTCCACGGCCGCCGGCGTCAACCATGGGTCCGACACGGCGGCACGTCCGACGCTGGAAATCAGGCCGACCGGGTCCGTCGACAGGTGGCCGGCGCGGTCGAGGAGCGCGAAACCTTCCGCCTCGCGGCCCGTTCGGAAACGCAGCAATGCTGCCTGAAGCGCCGCCCTTGCTGCAGCCTCGTCCGGCGGGCCATCGAGAGCTTCGTCCAGGAACCGGTCGACCACAGGGACAGACAACATGGCAGCGGCCCGGCTGACAACGAAAACCGCTGCGGCGCGACGGTCCCCCACGAGGTCGAGGAAGCGCACAGAAGCCTCGGCGGCACGCGCGTCGTCCCCGGCCTGGAGTGATGTATTGAAACGGCGCTCGACGATCCTCGCATCCTGCGGATACCAACCGGCCGTGATGTCCACGATTTGGCCAGCAAGGTCTTCGCGAAGCGCTTCCCGGTACCCGTCTTCAAAGCCTTGAAGAGTCGAGGCCATATCGATGGGCATCTGGATTGCCCGTTCCTGGGCCCGGATTCGCAGCTTGTCATCGCCTGCCTGGACCGCCAGTCTGGCCACCGCGAGCCACACCCGCTCATCACCGGGGGTTTCCTCGGCGCGGGATGCCATCGCGAGAGCAGCGCCCGACGTGTCACCGCGCACCAAGTAGATCGAGGCTGCCTGTTCGGCATTGACCAGACGGTCGTCGGTCCGGGCACGCAGTTGTCGAAGGACCCATGGCGCTCGGTCCTTTCCTGCCAGCCTACCCGCCACGACCGCCAGGGCGGCCGCCTCTCGGGGGTCGCGATCCGGCCCCATCCGTTCCAGCGCCGATTCGGCCGCTTCCTGTGCTGGTGCCCAGTGGCCGCATTCGAACCACGCGCGAGCCGAAGCCAACCGGCCCGCGTAACCAGTGGCACCGTCCATTTCCTCTAGCCTTGCCCGGGCCCTGGAAACGGACTTCGTGTCTCCCATCAGGCACGCTGCGTACAAGAATGCCTGGCGTGCTGGTAGACCGGGCAGGCCGTCGAGTCTGGGCAGAAGAGTGCCCAAGGACCCACGGCGTGCCTCGGTGCGGATATAGTCCGAACCCTCGGGTGGCAGGGTATCAACCGACTGGACGTGGCGCAGGAATAGTTCGCGGCCTTCAACCAGAGCATCATCAGGTCCGCCGGCAAGCATGCGTGCCTGCCACAACGACAGCCGGACGTCATCGTCCTTGCCGGGCGGTGAGGCGGCCAATCTGGCCGTTCGCGCCACTGGGGTACCCTCGATCATCAGCGAGCGGATCATCGCTTCGCGCACCTCCGGCCGAATCGGCTCGGTCCCCACCGCCGCGGCCTCGAACAGGGCGAGGGCTTCGTCTTTTTCACCGAATTTCAGGAGCAATCGTGCCCGTTCGACCGATGCCTGCGCCGACCGGTCAGCGACGGGAATCCTGTTGAGCATGCGCGCCGCCTGATGGTCCCATGCCACAGAACTCAAGGCATTGGCCAGGGTCTCAAGCCGTGCTGCGTTACCGTCGTGTTCGACTCTGGCTAACATTTCCTCGACAAGCGGTCGTTCGCCGTGTTCCAAAAGGTCCGCGAGGACGGCCGCGATGATGCGAGGTTCGGTGTCGCCGATCGCTTCGGCATCGGCCGGTCTTACGAACGTCAGAGCATGGTCTCGCAACCCGGCGCGCACGAGGATCCGGTATGCGTCGAATCGTCGATGCTGCGACGTTGCTACCCAGGATGCAAGACGATTGATTGCAGCATCGGTCCGCCCTTGCCTGATCAGCAGGCGAACCGATTCTCGGACAACGCCAGGTGTCGGTTCGCCGCTCGCGTGCTCGTACAGTGCCTCAAGGACGCCCGAAGCCTCGCGTGGCCATCGTTGCGGATGAAAAAGGCGGGCCAGCCTTGCGCGCACCTCGTCTGATGCTGTTGCGTCTGCAGCGATTTCCACCGCGATCGCACTGGCCGCATCGACGTTGCCCAGGCGCAATAAAATTTCGGCCAAGGTCGTTCGTGCCGATTGGGCATCTGGCCGGCCTTCAGAGACGGCCAGGAGCACAGAAACAGCCTGATCGCCAAGCCCTCGTGCTGCCAGTCCCGATGCGAGCAGCTCGCAGGATCGCTCGCCGGCCCCCTGAGCCCCCAAGCAACCTTCACGGGTTCGCTCCAGGATCTTCGGGTCGCTCCCCAGCGCCAGGAGGACACGAAGCGGCTCCAAGCCGGGATGCTCGGTTAGCGGCATTGTGGCGAAGGCCGTGTCAATAAGGCTGCGGGCAGGCTCGGAAAGGCCCTGGGTGATCAGCGATGCCACGACCGGAATCACCCGGCGGGCACTTTGCCACGCGTTGTCGGGAATCGTGGCGACCCGATCGGCGACGCTTTTGCGACGACCGGAACGTCCGTAGGCGTCCAGCAGTTCCGGAAGGATCGCAACCGCGTCGCCGGTCGCTGCGGCCCGCTCGTACCACGTGACGGCTCGGGCCATGCTACCCACGGCGCGCCACGTCCGAGCGACAAGTAGCGAAACTTCTTGAACTTCGCCCTCGCTTGCCGCCCTTTCGAACCATTCCTCCGCCCGGTCCTCGCGGCCACGGAGTACTTCCAATCGTCCTAACTCCAGCGCTACCATCCATCCGGCGGCTGGGGGCAGGCGCTTTTTGGCCGCGACCAGCGCCTGCTCAGCCAGTTCGTCCAGCGAGCGATCCGCCAGTTGCCGTGCCAGCGTCACATAGTCGTATTCGGTATCCAGCGGGCCCTCAAGGAAAGCTGCGGCGTGTCGGCGGGCACATTCGTTTTCGCCCAGTCGCAGACAAATCATGGCCACCCGTTCGCTTAGCGTCGGCGACAGGCGGATGCCGTTGGCCCGGGTCTGAAGCAGCCGGATTGCCGCACCGGCCATTCCGGCGCCGGCCAAGCGGTCGATAGCGGCAGAAAGTACCTCGGAAGGGACCGGAGCTGTGTCTATGGCGTGGCCAAACGCATCAATGGCGGCCTCGGTCTGACCGTTCGAGGCCTCGACTTCCGCCAATCGCACCCAGAGGTCGTAGCGGGACGAGTCTCGTTGCAGCGATGCGGTCAGCACCCAGCGGGACAGTGCCGTCGAATCCGGGAGCCGGCGAGCGGCTGATTCGATGCGATTGACCAGGGCCGGGTCGTCAGCGGCACCTTCCAGAGCCTGTCGCAACGCCGCCTCGGCGGCCTCGCGCCCTCCCCTGCCCTTCGCCAACAGTGCCTCGGCCCGACCAATGTTTGCCAGGGCAACACGCCGCGGGTCAGCGGCCGTCGAACTGGCGGCCTCGAAGGCTGCCAGCGCACGAACCGGTTCGCCGGCCCGGTTCAGTGCCTCGCCGACCGCCTGCCACAGGGCCGCCGGGTCCGCGATCCGCGACGCCACTTCCTGGTACCAAGCGTCCTCAGCTGCGGGATCGCCGGCGTCTCGTAGGTAGCGTCCAGCCCGAAGCGTCAGGTCGACCGCCCGGTCGATCGACGGCTCGTCCACTTGTCGCAGCACGTCGGCAGCGCGACGGGGCTTTTGGGCCCTTGCCCAGAGGTCCGCAATCCGCAGGCCCGCGTCGGTCGTTCGTCCAGATGCCTCGAAGGCTTTCGCTAGCACGGTGCCGGCATCGTCGATTCGGCCACCTCGAAGCATCAGGCTACCCAGCAGTTCCAGGTCTGACGCTTCGGCCCCGGCCTGGGCGCCAATGGTCCTGGCAAACAGTTCGGACGCCTCCCGAGCCATACCGTGACGATCCATCACCTCGGCCGCGGTTCGGGCGCGATCCAGTCTGGTGCCATCGTCGCCTGTCGCGACGAATGCGCGGACGACATCGATGGCCGCCTTGCGGTCCTTGTTCCCCATGTGGATTGCTACAGCAGTATCCAGATCCTCGCGGGCACCCGTATGCACCAGCATCCCTGCCAGCGCCGTTGCGTTGGATGTCGCGCCTCGTTGCACCAGGCGTTTTGCCAGTTCACGCAGCAACCCCGGCTGCTGCTTAACGACCTTGGAGGCCGCCACCCCGGCCTTGGCCACCTGCCCCGATTCGAGCAGCGCATCGACCCACCGAATCGCCAGGTCGCGGTCATCGGGGGATTCGTCGACTGCACGCCCCAGGAACGTGGCAGCCGCCTCAAAACGGTAGCGTTCTTCCAGGATCCGCGCCGCTGAGACCAATGTGCGCACTCGGGCGCCACGATCTTCGCCGGCGTCCAGGACACATGCGTCCAGAAGAGACGTGGCTTCGGGGATGTTTCCAACGAAGGCATTCGCGCGCGCGCACGGCATCCGGCCTTCCCTGGGGACACCGTCTAGCCCCTTGGAAAGCCGAACGCAGATGCGGACCGCGCGATCGAAATCACCGATCCTCAGCGCCCGATCGACCAGGTCCGTGGCGAAGATGCGCGCTTCCGGGCAATCGCTACCCAGATTCGTCGTCGGTTCCGTCAATCTGTCGACCGCGCGCGCCACTTGGTCGGCCGGTGCGTTGTCTTCGATTAACGGCAGTTCGGGGCAGCGAGGCGTCGCCGTTGTGGCCGCCGCGACCAGGAGGATCGCCGCATTCACGACGGTCGCGTGAAGGATGGATCGTTTCATCGGCGGGAAGTCCTCGTTAGTCGGGGGATCAAGGAACGACTGGCAGCGATTGCTCGTCCGGTGACTCGGCCACTTCCGACGGCGGGGGCGGGAAAATGTCGTCCAGTTCGGCCTGGATACCGGTGGGCTCCTCGGAAGTTGCTACGGACAGTTCACGAGTCAGTAACTCCCTGGCGGTGTCCAGCAGGCGTCGTTCACCGAAGGACAGAGGCTTCTGGTAGCGCAGCAGGTATAGGTCGCGCAGCACCTCGGCGACGTCGTAGACGCTGCCAGTTTTCAGCTTGTCGATGTAACCCCGGTAACGCCGGTTCCAGTTCTGCCGAGAAAGGCGGGCGGGCCTTGATTTCAGGAGGCCCATGACGGCAGGTACCTCGTCGGGCGAAATCACCTGTCGTAGACCCACGCTCAAAGCCTTATTGAGTGGGATCATGATGCGGCGATCTGTATCCAGCAGTCGCAACATGTAGAAGGTTTCTTGGTTGCCAGAAACCTCCCTGCTCTCGATGCCCAGAACTTCGGCGACGCCCTGCGCCGGATAAACCGCCATGTCGCCAACTCGGAAATTCTTGAACATTCTAGCCTCCCTGCGATCCCAGTCCCGCCGAATCACCACCCACGACAGGGGCGTTCACACCACCGCACAACCGGGCCACCTTCGAACGGTGGCGCCCGACGGGAAACACTTCTTGATAGGTCGAGCATTCGCGCTGGAGCCCCTCCTTGTCGCTGGCAGCCGCGAGGGCTTCAGCAAGGGCCAAGTGGGTATCCTCGTCGCGGAACATCTGTGGGACCGATTTCATCAGTCCACGGATCCGCTTCACCGCCCCGACAGGCTTCTTTCGCGTCATGTAGAACCGGGCGACCTCCATTTCGAACGACGCGACTGTCTTCGCCATACGCATCCGCAATGCCAGTGCCTCGTCGATATGCGGGCTGTCTGGGAAGCGCGCCACAAAATCGTCGAGCAGGTGCAGCGCCGACCAGACCCGATTGGGATCACGGCGATCGGTGGGCGGCATCAGTAAGAAATCCCCGGCGATCGATCGGACCTTCGATTCGGCCATCCGGAAGTACGCGTAGTGCAGATTCGGGTCGGCGGCGTTCAATTCGACGAAGCCGCGATAACCTTCAACCGCCTCGTCGAACTGTTCCTGGAAGTACAGTGCGTCGGCAAGACGAAGCCGCGCCAGCGCCGTGTACCGGACGTACGACGGGCCGCGTGCGACGGATTGAAAAGAATCCATCGCCTTGGCGTAGTCGCCAGCGCGTAATGCGGCCAAGCCACGGGCGTATTCAGCCCCGCTTTGGTGGGACAGCGTGACCGTGCGGTCCGCACTGTCCGAAGCAGTCTTCATGGAGCTGCCGCAACCCAGGAAAAGAAACGCGGCCGTCGCGACCGCCACACTCGCAAAACTCGTTTTCATCCACACTCGGCAAACGAAGACCGCGTGTAGGATACTCGATTCGAAAGGCCTCTGTCAACTGGTGTCGGGGGTTCTGAAGGAAGTGACGGATGTTCCTATTCTTCGGAATTACTGTAGTTTTGGTATCTACTCATCACCTTGACTACGTAGCTTTCCGCGCTGCGCGTCGGGATACCTCCTGCCCGCCGGACAGCGTTTGCACCCGCGTAATACGCGGCGACCGTCTTGCCGATATCGCCGTGGAATCGATCGGATAACATCCGGAGCAGGCGCGCACCGGCCATGACGTTCTGCTCCGGGTCGAACGGGTCCTCAACGTCAAGGTATCCTGCGGTTACAGGCATCAATTGCATCAATCCCTGCGCGCCGGCCGGCGAGACAACATCTGGGTTCGCGCCGGACTCGACCTCGATGACCGCGCGCAACAACGCAAGCGGGATGCCCTGGGCGTTTGAAGCCCGGACAACGATGTCGCGAAGGTAGCCGCCATCCATCCGGCGGGACTCCATGCTGGCCAGTTCGGGTGGCGTGTCTTCCGAGACCGGGGACGTTCGTTCAACATCGGCCGGTTCACGCGTTCGGGGTGCTTCGTTCACTTGGTTGCGGGCGATGGCCGGTGCAGACCGACGAGGCGCTGAAACCGGCGGATTGTTGTAGTACCAGGAAATCCCGTCCTTCTCGCAGGTGTGGAATGCGGTGTCTCGGAAACGTTGAACGCGGCACTTCGCGCCTTTCGGTGCAGCATTTTTTCGATCCATCTGGTACACGCGACATTTCATTCCGGCGGGTTTTTCGTTGAAGTAAAAACAGGGGATTTTGTCCCTGCCCTCGCACTGGTAGATCGTGTCGGCACCGGCCGGACAAGGAAGGGCTGCGCACATCGCGATCCCGGTGGCTAGCAGGAGAAGACGCTTCATCACCGGCATGATACGGCACCCATTCAGTCGTTGCCAGTTGCCTGGGCCCAGGATCCGACCGAGAATGCCCGGCGCCAGGAAATCGAGCCCGTCAAAAGGAACCACCCGCCGAAAACCACCAACTGCAACAGTTGCAGCGACCAGACCGTCAGGGCGTAGGCCAGCCCCGCAGGGTTGCCGGGGAGTACGCCGTACAACTCGATGGGCTTCAACAGGAAATACCAGAACGACCCCACGTTGGCCGGGGCGTTAGGGATCATCATGCCGACAACGATCGTCGACATCATCGCGAATGCGCCCAGCAGGGGGATGCCGAACGGTTGCCAGATGGCGCCGGGACCGATGACCTCGAATCCCTGTGCCAGCAGAAACAGCCCGATACCGTTGGAGGCCCAGTAGAAGAAGGACAGGAAGAGGAACCAGATGAAATTTTTGACGTCTGGAAAGATCGACAGACCCGTCAAGAATCGGTCGAGGACCCCGCCGACTGACGTGGCCAACTTGCCCGAAAACCGTGCCGTCACCGCGTGTACCCAGGCCCGGAAAGGCTGCCTGAACGCAAACATCAGGGCCAGGGCAACGACTAGCCCGCCGAAGATTCCCAGCGCCACGTAAGTACCGATTCGGATCTCGGTGAACGAATCCCAATGGGTCCGAGGCATGAACACCAACGCCACGGCCAGGAAGCCTGCGACCATGACGCCATCGATCACGCGCTCGACCACGATGGTCGCCAGCGCCGTCGACCGGCGGATCGGGGCCTCTGTCGAGATCAGCGCGGGCCGCACCAGTTCGCCCAGGCGCATCGGCATCAGGAAAACCGCCATGAATCCGACGGAGCACACGCGGTTCAGTGTCCACAGGTCGACGTGTGCCAGGGGTTCCAGCAGCGGCTGCCATCGCCAGAAGCGGAAGATGTGCATGACCACGAGCGTCCCGAAATACAGAGGCAGGTATATCAAGTCCAGGCGCCAAGCATCGGTGGATAAGTAGTGCCCGGTGATTCGGAGGCCGCCCGCGGTCAGCGTGCCGATCGGCCATTCATCTAGGGCCAGCACGATGAACAGAGCACCGATGCCCAGGGAAAGAAGCCACTTAAGCGCCGTACGGGCGGCCTGCGACATGGGCATGGTCAGTCCCGTCCCCCGTCGCCCTCGATCCGCTGAACCTCGGTGTCCACCAACAGCCATCGGGTGCCTATGCGTTCCCAGGTCTCGCGGAAGCGGACGTGCTGCACGGTGATCGAATTGGACTTCCGCAGGCTTCCCTTGACCACGACTTTGGCGCGGTGGCGTGGTTCGTCCTTGGTCGGCGGCAGTTCTCGGACGTTGACGACGGCGAATTCCTCCAGTTCGTTCACGTTCAGCGCCGGGTCGTGCAGTCCTTCGAACGCTTCCAGTCCCTCGTTCGAGACGTAGGCTGAGGCGTGGTCGGTGGCCCGGGCGACCAAGTGGTGGTGGTAATTGCGAAGGGTTGTATCCAGATCGTCCAGGGCAGACATGCCACCGGCGCAACCGACCGCGATGGCGGCCAGGGTCGCAGCAAGGGCTGCATTGTGCAACAGGCTTCCCGATGTGTTGCGCTTTGGCGACATCTGGCCACCTCTATGGGGCGCAAATGTATCAGACCATGACGCCGTACGCCAGAAGCGTTCCCATGTTATTAGGGGGTGATTGTTGGGTCCGCGGCATTAGATGTATTGCTTGGTACCCCCACCGCTTGCAAATTGGGGCCGTGGTCCGGATAATCCGCGCGTCTCTGGAGGTACCTTACTTTGAAGATCGCGATTCCAACCGACGACGGTATCCACATCGCACCGCGGCTCTGGCGCGTCGGTTCTTTTCTGGTGGCCGACGTAACACCAGGCGATATCGGTGTCGCCGAGCGGCGCGCCAACGTACCTGCACGTCGGCTGCCAAGCCGCCCGTTGCGGGGCGAGCGCCACGAGGATCGCTATCGCGCCGTGGCGGACATCCTTTCGGACTGCCGCGTGGTCATCGCCGGGTCGATTGGCGACGTCATGCGACGTACGCTGACCCGGCGCGGTATCGAAGTCGTAATCACCTCCGAGGATCTGGTTGACCGTGCTCTGGCGCTGTTTTCGCTGGCTCTGCTGCGCGACGAATCGCGTATAGACCCCGAGGACGAGGAACTGGCCGAGGCGACGGCGCCGATAGCGGCTGGGTGGGACGACGGCTTCGACGGTTGACCGCGCCTTCACGGAGCCCAGATGGCCTGGACCGCCGAGATCGTCTCTGCGAGCCTGACACTGTCCGGGTCGCGTGTCCTTGACCAAGTCGATTTGCGCCTAGCCGCCGGCCGCATCCACGTCCTTGTAGGACCGGGCGGCGGGGGCAAAACTCTGCTGCTGAAGCTATTGGCGACCCTGCTGGAACCCGACACCGGCGAGGTCAGGCTATTCGGTCGACCGATCGATCTGCATGATGCTGAAGGGTTGCGCGCGATCCGTTCGCGCATTGGCGTGCAGTTCCAAAATCTGGCGCTGTTCGATTTTCTGTCAGTAGCCGACAACGTGGCGTTCCCGCTGGTTCAGGATCGCCGGCCGCCTTCCGAGGATGAAGTGTCGGCGCGGGTGGACGCGGCTCTCGCGGCGGTCAGACTGCCAGATGTCGGTTCGATGCCGATCCAGGCCCTTTCCGGCGGAATGCAGCGGCGCGTTGCGGTCGCCCGAGCTGCCATCGCCGAACCTGAATTGTTGCTGTTCGACGACCCGAGCGGGGGCCTGGACCCGGTGACGACCTCGCGAATCTTTGCCCTGATCGCCGATCTCCAGGCGCGCCGGGGCATCACTGTGGTCGTCGCCTCGCACGACATCGACCGCTTGGCGCGGATCGGTTCCCAGTTCCACGTCGTCCACGGGGGACGCGTGATTTTTAGCGGGACGCTCGCCGAGGGACGGGCCTCGGCGGACACTCGCGTGAGGATGTTCCTGGATGTCCGGGACAACGATGACTGAGGAAGATGACCTGGGCGGCGGTGGCCCTGCAGCGCCGATCGGCCGGGCGCTCCTGGCTGCCTTTCACGTCGTCGGGGGCATGAGTGTCCTACAATGGCGGATCATCCGCTCAATGACCTCCCCCTCGGGGTTCGACTACGACGAGACGTTGCGTCAGTTCTTCAAGGTGGGCGTGCGCTCGATCGGGGTAGTGGTCATCACTGCGCTGTTCGTTGGTGCGTTGATGGTGATTGCGTCCGGCAACTTTGTGAAGGGCACCGGCGCCACCAGTATCGTTGGGTGGGCAGCGGGCACGGCGGTATTTAGCGAGGTTGGCCCGGTCCTGATCGGCCTGATGTTTTCGGGTCGCGTGGGGGCCAACAACACGGCTGAACTGGGCACAATGGTAATCACGGATCAGGTGGACGCTTTGCGAGTGCTGGGCATTGACCCGATAGCGTACCTGGTGGTGCCGCGTTTCCTGGCGATGATCGTGATGCTGGTGCTGCTGACCTGCATCGGCGATATCTTCGCGCTGATCGGCGGCGCCGTCGCCTGCCAGGCCGTTCTGGGCATCGACATGCGTATCTATTGGCAGGGCGTGCTTGAAGGCCACCTACTAGACGAGTTCGCGATGGGCCTGGTCAAGGGGTTCTTTTTTGGCGGCGCGATATCTATCGTTTCGTGCCACTGGGGCCTGCGTATCAGTGGCGGTGCCCGAGGCGTCGGGAGCGCGGTGAACAGTTCAGTCGTAACCGCTGCCATCGCGATCTTCGTCGTAAACTTTTTTGTGACGGTGCTGTGGACATGATCGGGTGGACGCAACAGTTCCGTTCCCCCGCCATCCTCCTGGCTGCCACTGTGCGCGCCCTGCCCTCTGTTCGCCGGTCCTACCGTCGAGTGCTTGATTCGATGTTCGTCGTCGGGAACCAGTCCGTCGTTTTTATCGCGGTAACGCTGGCGTGTTTGGG
>CAZHDQ010000016.1:0-14686 GCA_964531595.1 uncultured Anaeromyxobacteraceae bacterium | reverse complement strand
CCGGTGCCCTTGAACTCCTCGAAGATGACCTCGTCCATGCGGCTGCCGGTGTCGATCAGCGCGGTGCCGATGATCGTCAGCGAGCCACCATCCTCGATGTTCCGTGCCGCGCCGAAGAAGCGCTTCGGCTTGTGCAGCGCGTTCGAATCGACACCGCCGGACAGGATCTTGCCGGACGGCGGGACGACCGTGTTGTACGCACGGGCCAAACGGGTGATGGAGTCGATCAAGATCACGACGTCGCGCTTATGCTCGACCAGTCGCTTGGCCTTTTCGATGACCATTTCCGCGACCTGGACGTGCCGGGCGGCCGGTTCATCGAACGTCGACGAAATGACCTCGCCCTGCACGGAGCGTTCCATGTCGGTCACTTCCTCGGGCCGCTCATCGATGAGCAGCACGATTAGGTAGACCTCCTTGTGGTTCACCGCGATGGCGTGCGCCAGGTCCTGCAAGATGACGGTCTTTCCGGTACGCGGCGCTGCGACGACCAGCGTGCGCTGGCCCTTGCCCTGCGGGCTCAACAAGTCGATGACGCGCGTCGAGTAGTTCTTGGGATCGTGCTCCAGGTTGAACTTCTCGTTCGGGTACAGCGGCGTCAGGTTGTCGAACAGCGTCTTGGTCTTGGCAACTTCCGGGTCCTCGTAGTTGATCGCCTCGACCTTCAGCAGCGCGAAGTAACGCTCGCCGTCCTTCGGCGGCCGGATCTGCCCGGACACCGTGTCACCGGTGCGCAGGTTGAACCGACGGATTTGGGACGGGGACACGTAGATGTCGTCGGACCCCGGCAGGTAGGATGTGTCCGGGGCGCGCAGGAAGCCGAAGCCTTCCGGCAGCACCTGGAGGACGCCCTCGCCGTAGATCGTCCCGTTTTGCTCGGTCTGCGCCTGCAGAATGGCGAAGATGAGCTCCTGCTTCCGAAGGCCCCGAGCCCCGTCCAGGTTCAAGTCCTTGGCCAGGATCAACAGGTCCGCGATCTTCATGTCCTTGAGGTCTTTAAGGTTCACACGTTCCTCCACGTATTGCCGGCGCCGAAATGTGTTGGACGTGGACGGGCGCCGCCGGAGCCACGTTCTGGGGGGTCTGCTCATCGGCACCATGCCGACAGGCGAGAACGAAGCCAAAGTAATAAAACTGGCCGGGCTGCCGGAACTGGGTTTGGCCTGGCCGAAAAAGGAACCTCGCGGACGTTCGAAACCCGGGAGACTACCCGGGTCCCAGGAAGGTTCGCGGACAGGCTAACAGTCGGCGATCACCGTGTCAACAAAAAATCTTCATAAACAGTTCCTCGCCGGCGGAGATGCCTCCCTGTCAAGCCTTCGCGACCGCAGTGCGGTAGGCGGCCAACCGATCGGCCCGCTCTGAATCGGACAATACCGGGTCGAACTGTTGATCGATGGTCGTCAGGCGCGTCAACGCCGGCATGTCCCACATCCCGATGCCGATGCCCGCCAGCATCGACGCCCCCATGGCCGTCGTGTCGATGTTAGCCGGCCTCAATACGGGAACACCCAGGATGTCCGCCTGGAACTGCATCAACAGGTTATTCGCACAGGCCCCGCCGTCGACCCGCAATTCCGGAATCGGCCGCCCCAGATCGCCCGACATCGCATGGAACAGGTCGGCCACCTCGAACGCGATCCCTTCCAGTACCGCCCGCACGATGTGGGCGGCAGTGGTTCCACGGGTCAAGCCTACCAGGATACCGCGCGCATCGGAACGCCAATAAGGCGCCCCCAGACCGGCCAGCGCAGGCACGAACATCACGCCGCCGGTATCGGGTACTTGGCCAGCCAGGGATTCACTTTCGGGTGCGGTACGGATCAGGCCCAGGCCGTCCCGGAGCCACTGCACCGCGGCCCCGGCGATGAATGCGCTGCCCTCCAACACATATGCGGTCTTGCCATTCACGGTCCAGCCAACCGTCGTCAGGAGGCCATGATGTGACGTGGCGATCTGCTCGCCGGTGTTGACCAGCAGGAACGCCCCGGTCCCGTACGTACACTTTGACTGACCGGCGTCGAAGCAGGTCTGGCCGAACAACGCCGACTGTTGGTCACCCGCCACGCCCGCGACTGGGATCCCATCTGGCAGGAAGTCCAGGCCCAGAGTGACGCCGAATTCGCCAGCCGACGGCCGGATCTGCGGCATCACCGCCCGGGGGATGCCCAAGATCGCCAGGAGGTCAGGATCCCAGTCCAGGGTTTTCAGGTTCATGCACAGGGTTCGCGACGCGTTCGACACATCGGTTACGTGGGAGCGCCCCCCGGTCAGCCGAAAGATCAGGAACGAATCGACCGTGCCAAATGCGACCTTGCCCGCCTCGCAGTCAGCGCGCAATCCGGCCACATTGTCCAGCATCCACCGGACCTTCGTGCCCGAGAAATAAGGGTCCAGCACCAGCCCGCTGCGCTCACGGAACAGGTTTTCGTGGCCGGCTGCCTTGAGTTCCTGGCAAAACGGCGCGGTCCGCCGACACTGCCAGACGATAGCGTTGTACCGCGGGCGCCCGCTGTCGCGGTCCCACAAAAGTGTCGTCTCGCGCTGGTTGGTGATCGCGACGGCCGCGCAGTCGCTTGCCTGGACGTCGGCCGCATCCATCGCATGCCTGGCCGACGATTTGGTCGCGGCCCAGATGGCCTCGGGGGCATGCTCTACCCAGCCTGGTTTCGGATAGATTTGGGGGATTTCATTGGACGCCTTGCCAAGCACAGCCAGGTCGGGCCCGACCACCATCGCCGTGGTAGCCGTGGTGCCTTGGTCGAGCGCCAGGATGAACTTGCCCATGGATGCACCTCCTTTCGAAGCCGGATTCTAGCCTGAAGTCCCGGCCAAGTCAGGGGCGGTTTTACCGGGATGTGGCGTTTGGCCGGTTCCTGGCGACCGCGGGCCGAATGCGCACAAGAGAGCCAGCATCATGCCGGTGGCGATGTAGGCCGCGGCAAACGTCCATGGGCGCAGGTCTTCGACTCCCCCGGGCAGGTAAACGCCGCCGAGAGGGTCGACCGAATGGATGACGCCGAACACGCTGAACACCGCCAGCGCGGCAAAGGACAGCAGCACATCCCGGCCGCGACGGTCCACCAGGAAGGCCACCGCAGCCCCCCACAGCATCGCGGTCAGGATGAACCCGCGTCCAACCAGCGTCAGTGAGTCCAGTTCGGCCGCCAGCGATGGCGGCGGGCTGGCGCCGGCCGCCATCAATTGGCCGGTGTAGATGGTCACTACGTAGGCCAGCACCGGCAGGATCGAGAACGCGACCGCCGGCAGGTGGCGACGCGGCGTCGCCTCGAACGCCTGCGCGGTGATCGCGATGCCGACGAACAAGAGGATAGGAGCAACTGCGACCTCGGGGACGACATCGATCACCGCGCCCAGCAGCCCGAACATGCCCCCGATGCCGACGACCAGGCCGGTGGCAAGGGTGTATCCGGCCTTAGCCCCCATCGCCTTGTACGCCGGGTGGCCAATGTATGGAGTGGACTGGGCAACCCCGCCGAACAATCCTGCCAGCAAGGTGGCGCCGGCCTCAACCAGCAAAATATCGCGGGTACGATAGGTGTCCCCTGCGGCCCGGGCAGACGCAGTCACGTTGATGCCGCCAATGATCGTCAGCAGGCCGAACGGGATGCTGACGGGGAGGAAGTCCAGCGCCCGCGGCAGGCCGGCGATCACGCGGCCGAATTCCGGCAGCGCCGGGTGCCAACCGATCGCCACACCCGCACCGTGTGTGGGCAAGGTCTGCCAGCCAAGCACGCCGAGGACCCGGACCAGCAGGATGCCGACCACGACCGCAACCAGCGCACCCGGAAGGCGCCACGGCAGGCGGTGACCCGCGACCAGTGCGTACAGCACGACACCGGTGGCCACCAAACCGGCGATCGGCGCCGAGAAAATGCGCACGACTGGGAACAGCCCCAACAGCGCCAACCCAATGCCCGCAAGCGGCCCAAGCAGGCCGGCCTGTGGGATCCAGCGCTGGACCGCATCACCGAAAAACGCCAGCACGACCTTGACCACGCCCATCAGCACCAGCGTGGCCATGCCGACCTCCCAGGCCACGTAGGGGTCGCCGGACTGGGCGTACACCGGTCCGATGACGATCAATGCCATGCCCAGCGTTGACGGGGTGTCCAGGCCCAGCGGCATCGCGGTCATCGAACGACCGCGGCGCCCGGCCATCCAGGAATACGCAAGGTCGCCGACCAGGACGCCGAGCGCGGTTCCCGGGACCATATGCGTCAGGATGAAGGCTGCGGGAAAGCCGAACTGGTATGCCAGGATGGCTGTCAGGACGACCAAATTGACAACGTTATCCAGCAACAGAGCAAAAAACGCGTTCAGGTCGCCGATCGCGAGCCAGGACGGGCCGCGGTGGCCGGGAGCAAGGGTACGGGCAGAGGATCCTGGCACGTCGAATCGCTCCAATCCCGCTGGAAACGCACGGCTTCAAGCCGCTGCGCGCCGGCTTGCTACCGTTGCCGCGACACGCCAGAGGCGTCGCGCAGCGGACCTTCACTGCTGCACCGAGCCTAGAACGGCACGTCGTCGTCGGCGATCGGCGTCGGGGCGGAGTCCCGGCCCATCGGTTCAGGCAGAGGCGCGTCGCCCGCACCAGCGCCCGGCCCCTGACCCGGTCCGCCCATGAACTGCACGTTGTTCGCGACGACCTCGGTCATGTAGCGCTTCTGACCGCTCGGGTCATCCCACTGGCGCGTCTGGATTCGGCCCTCGATGAACACCGTGCGGCCCTTGCTGAGGTACTGGCCGCACTGTTCGGCCTGGCGCCCCCACACCACGATCCGATGCCACTCGGTCCGCTCCTGCCGATTGCCGCTCTTGTCGTTCCAGTACTCGTTGGTCGCCATGTTGAAATTGGCGACCGGTTGGCCGCCGGGGGTCATCTTGACCTCCGGATCAGCCCCCAAATTGCCCATCATGAAGTCCTTGTTCGACGATGCCATGGCTATTCTCCACAAGGGACGTTGGCGCGCCGGCCCCGTGCCGACCGCCCGTCCCCTTATCGTCACGGAGCCGGATCCGTTTCACGCCCCGGAAGTTCACCAGCGGGAACTGCCGTCCCATCAACAGATTCCCCGATCAGCGCCCGGTGCAAGACCCTGGTCACATCATCCACCGCCGCCTCAGGAACGACAACCGTCAACGCGCTGGGCGTCAGGATGATACCCCGCAGGTGCGACATGCCCGCCAACGCCGGCAGGCAACGGTCCCGCAGATCCGCATGCACCGCGATGTCCCCTAGGGCGGTCACGGTACCCAGAGACGCCTCTACAATCGCATCCCGGCCCACCAACAAGTCGCGCAACACCTTTTCAAGCCCCACGTTAGCCGCCTTCGAGAACACGGCCAGGGGCCGCCCATGAGACCCGCCGCACACGAAGTCCGGCAGCAGGCAGCACGCGCGCAGCAAGTCCAACGAGTCGCGTACCGCGTCCGGGCCAGCAGGCAGCGTCACGGCAACAACCCCCTTCCGGTAGGCGATGCCGGTCGCCGCGTTCGGTTCCACAGGCGGGTTCGCACGGATCACGCTGCCCGGTCGGGCGGGATCGAACGACGAGCGCGTGTACACGGCGATCTTCGCATCCCGCGCAAACGCTATCGCTTCGGCGTTAAGCACCTTGGCCCCGTGCCGCGACAGGTCCAGCATCTGGTCGTAGGACAGTTCTGACAACTGCTTGGCACTAAGGACCACCTTGGGGTCCGCCGTGTACACCGCCTCGATGTCCGAGTAGATCTCGCAGCGCTCAGCGTCCAGCGCCGCCGCCAGAGCCACCGCCGTCGTATCCGACCCCCCGCGCCCCAGCGTCGTGATCTCGCGCTTGTAGGACGTACCCTGGTACCCAGCGACGACCACTACGCGCCCCGCCTCCAATTCGTCCAGCACGCGGAAAGGTCGTATTTCGATGATGCGTGCGTGGCTGTGTCCGGCGCTCGTCATGATGCCGCACTGGGATCCGGTCATCGAGATCGCCGGCTGGCCGCGCTTCTGGATCGCGATCGCCAACAGGGCGGTCGTGATCCGCTCGCCCACCGACAGCAGCATGTCCAGTTCCCGCCTCGGCGGGTCGTCGTCGACCTGCTGTGCCAGTTCCAGCAACTGGTCGGTCGTCTTGCCCATAGCGGACACGACGACCACCACGCCGTAGCCCGCGCGTCGGCTAGCCACGACCAGTTCGGCAACGTGTTCGATACGTTCCAGATCGGCGACCGACGAACCTCCGAACTTCTGGACGATGACGGGCAAGACCACCTCCACGAGAAACGGATTATAGGATGGGATCAGACAGGCGTCGACGGTTCCATACCAGAATCGGGAAATCGAGGCGGGCGTCGCTTGAACACCGTGTACAGGATCGGGACCAGCACCAGCGTGAATACCGTGGACACGGCCAGTCCGCCCACGACCGCACGCGCCAGAGGCACGTTGGACTCGCTTCCCTCACCGATGCCTATCGCCATCGGGAGCAGTCCGAGCGCGGTCGTCAGCGTCGTCATCAGGATTGGGCGCAACCGGATCCGGCCCGCAGTCACAACCGCCTCGACGGCGTCCATCCCGCTTCCAAGCTGGACGTTCGCAAACTCGACCAGCAGGATGCCGTTGGACACCACGATGCCAATCATCATGATGATGCCCATAAAGGCATTGACCGACAGCGGCGTCCCCGTGATCCAGAGCGTTAGGACCACACCGATCATACCCATCGGCACCGAGAACATCACGATGAACGGTTCGCGCAGCGATCGGAACTGGCTGGCCATCGTCATGTAGACCAGCATCAGCGCCAGCACCAGTGCCAGGATCAGGCCGCCAAACGATTCCCGCTGCTGCGAACGCTCACCGCCAAGTCGGACCGAAAATCCCTCTGGCAGAACCAGATCCGCAAGCTGCGCCTCGACGTCCGCCGCCACGTCCCCCAGCGGGCGCCCGAATACGTTGGCCGTGACGTGGACGACCCGGTCCTGGTACTTGCGGTCGATCTGGACCGGCCCTGCGCCAGGCGTCACTTCCGCAACCGTTCGCAGCGTCAGGATCTCTCCATCGGCGGTGGCCAGCGGCACGTCTTGCAGGTCGAACAGGTCGTCGCGATCCGACTCTTGAAAGCGAACGAGGATCCAGTACTCACGGCCGGTCACGGGGTCAGTAAAGATGCCAGGCACATTGACGTTGCCGGCAACGGACGTCAGCACGCCCTGCGCCACATCGCGGGTCGACAGCCCCATGCGGGCCGCTTTTTCGCGGTCGATGACTATATCCAGTTCGGGATAATCGTCCTCGCGGCTGACGCGCACGTCGACCGCACCAGGTGTCGATTCGACGATCTCGCGGACCTGGTGGTGGACTGCGCGCGCCCCCTCCAGGTCGTACCCGATAATCTCGATGTCGAGCGGGGCCTCGGACCCGAAATTCATGATGCGCCGCTGAATGCCTCCCGCGTCGAAGAAGATCTGGATGCCGGGCAACTTCCCGTCCAGTCGCTGGCGCACGCGTTCCACGGCTTCCCGGTCGTTGAACGGCCTGTCCTTGGGTGGAACCAGGCGAACCCGGAGGTACGCGGCGTGCGGCCCCGAGTTCCCCCCCCACATCCCGCCGCGCCCCGACTGGCGAATCCCCGCATCCGAGTTCACGGAAGCAACGTGTTCAGTCCCCAGCGCCTCGAACACGGCGGACTCGACCTGTGCGACGGTTTCGATCGTCCGCTCGACACGCGTCCCCAAGGGCCCGCGCACCGAGATCGCGAACTGGCTTTCGTCGGTGGCGGGGAAAAATTCGGTGCCCAAGCGCGGCAGCATGACCATTGACCAGATGAACAGCGCGCCGACCAGGACCAGCACGACCGCTCGGTACCGCAAGCCCCAGCGCAGCGCACGTTCGTATACCGCGCCCATCCAGTCGAACGCGCCCTGCCACGCCCGCATCACCGGACCCAGGGTCCGGGCGGACGCGTCCAGCGAGGCTGTGCCGAAGCGGGCGGTCAACGGCGGAACCACCGCCATCGCCACCAGATAAGAGGCCCCCAGCGCGAACACGATGGTCAGCGTCAGCGGAATGAACAGCATCCGGGCGATACCAACCAGGAAGATTACCGGGAAGAACACGGCGATCGTCGCGACCGTGGACGCAAGCACCGGCATCGCGACCTCGCGGGCCCCGTCCAGCGCCGCCTGCCGCCCGTCCTTGCCCATCGCCCGATGGCGGAAGATGTTCTCGAGCACGACGATCGAGTCGTCGACCAACCGACCCACGCCCAGCGCCAGTCCACCCAACGTGAACGTGTTCAGGCTCTGGCCGCCCAGGAAGTACAGCAAGATAAACGTGGCCAAGATCGACAACGGGATCGCCAGCGCGATGACGAAGGTCGACGCAAACGATCGCAAGAACAAGAAGATCACGACCATGGCCAGCAGGCCGCCCATCAGTGCTTCGTTGACCAGACTGCGGATCGACTGGCGGATGTAGGTCGACTGGTCGAACGACGCTTCCAGGACAACGCCCGGCGGGACACCACGTATATTCGGGATTTCGGCCAAAACGCGCTCGACGACCTGGATCGTGTTGGCGCCCGGCTGTTTGCGCACCCAGAGATTGACGCCTGGAACGCCGTTGATGCGCACGACGTTGGTCATGTCCTCGGAACCGTCCAGCACGCGGGCGACATCACGCACGAAAACCGGCGACTGGCCCGCCGCTCCGGGCCGCACGACCACATCACCCAAGCGTTCGACATCGGAGATTTGGGTCTCGGCGAACACGTTGAAGTCGACGTCCCCGACCTTGAGCATTCCCGAGGGCAGAAGGAAGTTCGCACCCCCAAGAGCAGTCACGACGTGCTGCGCGGTCAGGCCCCGGGCTGCCAGGGCGTCGCGGTCCGCAATCACCTGTATCTGGCGGACCAGTCCACCCGAAATGCCGGCGGTGGATACGCCTGGAATCCGCTCAAGCTGGGGCTGGATGACGTTGTAGGCCAGGTCGTACAGAGCACGCTCGTCCTGACCCTCGCCGTAAAGGTTCAGGCCAACGACGGCCATGTTCGAGATGTCCATCTTGATCACGAACGGGGACTGCGCGCCGGTGGGCAGCGAGCTCATGATCTGCTGAACCCGCTGGATCGCATCCGACGCGCCGACATCGACGTCAGCGCCCCAGTCGAAGTTGGCGCGAACCACCGCCAGACCCTGCCGAGAAGTCGACTCGATGTACGTCACGCCGGGAACCGACGATATCGCGCGCTCCAGTTGTTCGGTAACGGACGCCTCGATGTCCTTGGGACCTGCCCCGGGATAAACGACGCCTACCATCACGACCGGCATGGCGATGTCTGGGAACAAATCCACCGGAATACGAGTAACGGACACGTACCCCAGGACGATCACGGCCACCGAGACCATCAAGATCGCAACGGGGTTGGTCAGCGCGGTCCGGGTCAGCATCTCAATCCCCCTGGGCCTGATCGGGGACCGTCCTGACCTCGATCCCGTCGCGGACCAAGTCGCGCCCCAGGGTGATCAGTACATCACCCGGGGAAAGCCCCGCGGTCACCTCGACACGCCCGTCGGGCAACGTCCGCCCCAGGGCCAGCAAAACCTCGTGTGCCCGCCCGTCGCGCACCACAAAAGCGGTCCCGGCCTCCCCCCGGCGAACCACGGCCCGCGGGGGCACCACCACCGCGTCCTCAAGCAGGTCGATTTCCAGCGTGCTGCGCCCGTACATGCCCGGCTTGAGCCGCCCGTCCGGGTTGTCGAACGACAGTTCTACCTGTAGCGAACGTGTTGCCGATTCAAGCGCCGGGGCGAAACGTGCGACGCGGCCGTCGAACGGACCGTCGGCGCCATCCAGAACCAGTTCGACGGGCATCCCGACAGCGATCCGGCCGGTGTCGGCTTGCGGGATCGTCGCCACGGCCTTGACCGTCGCCACAGTCCCCACCAGGAACAGGGGCGGCCCTTGCGGCCCGACCAGCGCCCCGACATCCACGTCACGGCGGATCACATAGCCGTCGAATGGGGCGGTGATGTCGGCCCACGAAGCGCGCGTCCGCGTCACATTCAGAGCTGCCTCGGCGGCCTTGGCCTGGGCCTGAGCGACCCGTACCGCCGTCTGCGCCGTGTCGGCTTCAGCCTGGGCGACCAATTCGCGAGACAGCAGGCCTGACAGCCGTCGCGCCTGGTCCTCGGCGTTGGCCAGCGAAGCGCGTACGGCCTCCAGTTGCGCTGCGGCCTGGCGACGCTGCCCATCCAGTTCGTCGCGTTCTACGACGGCCAGCCGATCCCCCTTGGCGACGCGGTCGCCCCGATCCGCATCCAGCCGCAGCACGTAACCCGAAATCCGCGACACCACCCCGGCCTGCTCACCGGGCAGCAACGAGACCAGGTAGGACCGACGCAGCGCCACGTCGCCAAGTTCGACCGTACGGACCGCTACCTGTGGGGCCGGGCGGGCGCGTGGTCCTTTGTCTCCGCCGTCATCCCCACACCCGGCGACGAACGCCGCCGTGAGCCCCCCAACGGCCAGGATTCGAATCGCCGCCTGCGTCATGGCACCTCCTCGTCGACGAACCGGGCCGGAATTCGTCCGAGCGCCCGGTCCCATGCCACCCGCGCCAGCGCCAAGTCCAGCCGCGCCCGAACCTCTCCGGCCTCGGCATTCGCCAGCGCCGCCTGGGCGTCCAGCAGTTCCAGCGAGTCCCCGGAACCTGCTTCGTAGCGCCCCTGGGCCAAATCCAGCGCCTCCCGGGCAGCCGCCAGCGCGGCCAGGATAGGCTCGACCCGGGCGTTTGCCTCGTGGACGGCCGCCGCGGCCTGCTCGACCTCGAGACGCAACGCCAGGTCTATTCCAGCCAAATCGGCGGCGAGCCGCGCCAGTCGCGCCTTGGCCTCCCGGTGTTCGTAGGCTGTCTGGACCGCCGACAGGACCGGTACCGTCAGGCTGACCCCGACACTCCAGTTCCACACCAGTTCGTTCACTTCCAACCCGCTGTCATTGAAGGACGCGTTCGCCGCGACCACCGGAAGCCAGCGCCCCCGAACTGATCGGACGACACCTTCCTGCGCCTTGACCCGTGCCTCCAGCGCAGCGCGCTCCGGACGGTCACTCAGGGCTAGATGGGCGCCCTGTTCCGCATCGACCGGCACAGCCTCGTCGAGATAGGGTCCCGGATCCACCACGTCGACTGCACGAAGTTCCGGATCCCCGATCGCCGCTGCCAGCGCCGACTGGGCGACCGACAACGCGTCCTCGGCCGATCGCCGTGACGCCTCGGCGTTCTGGGCATCGGCCTCGGCACGGACCTGATCGATCCGCGGCCGCAGGCCGGCCTCAAACAGCGCCCGGGCCCGATCGGCGTGCCGGCGCGTCTGCTTCGCGGCCCGGCCCGCCACCGCACGCATCTGGCGCGAAGCCAGCACGTTGTAGTAGCGCGTCACGACCAGCGCCCACAGGTTCAACCTCGTCACACGGGCATCCCCGGTTGCTGCGCCCACGCCCGCGATCGCCGCCTGGTGCGCCCCCAACGTACGCCCGTGGTCCCAGATCGTCTGGGACAGAGTCAACGCGAAATTGAAGTAATCGTAGGACTTGTGAGTGCTTTCGTAGCTAAATCCACTGCCCCCACCAAGATTCGAAGCGGACAGGCCTGGCCGCGGCGCAAAGTTCCCGGTTTGCCGGTTGTAGGCGGCCGTTCCCGACAGGGAAGGTAGGTAACCCGTCATCGCCACCCGCTCCCGAGCCTGGGCCGCGTCGAGGTCAGCCGACGCCCCGGCCAAAACAGGCGCCGTCAGCATCGCCCTGGCAACCGCCTGTGGCAGCGTCAGTACGACCGCCTCGGCGGCCACGTCGGGGGACAGCAGCAGGATCGGGACCAATACACAGGCCGCCGCCAGGGCCCTAGCGCGCAGCGTACGACGGATTGTGGCCAGCAAAACGAAATCGGCCGTTGATGCCCGCACGAAGACCTCCTGGGCGCCTTACCCCAATGTTTGACGCCGCTAGTCCCTGGACGCGACAGGTCCAGGGGACGGGTATAATACATGGGATTTTTGTCGGGCGGGACCCTACCGAGAACTCGCGGCATCCCTACGTCCTTTGCCTGCGCAGGCCCTTGCCCCGAACAGCTTTTGCGGCTAAAAGGGGGCGCGGAGGTCGGCTATGGAAGCTATCATTGAACAGGTACTCTCGAAGGCTCTGGAATCCTTGAAATCCCAGGGGAAGGCCCCGGTCGACTTCACCGGTCCCATCGCCATCGAGCGCCCCAAACGCCCCGAGTTCGGCGATTTCGGATGCGCGTTGCCATTGGCACTGGCACGCGCATCGAAGCGTCCACCCGCAGATTGCGCGCGCGACCTGATTGCGGCGCTCGAACCCCCCGAAGGCCTGTTCGACGAGATCGCGTTCGCGCCGCCCGGATATGTGAATTTTCGGGTGCGGCCCTCGGCTTGGTTCGCGCAACTGGATCGACTGTTCGCAATCCCTCAGGTGGGTGCCGGACAGCGCGTATTGCTGGAATTCGTGTCGGCCAATCCGACCGGACCGCTCCACGTCGGCCACGGGCGCGGGGCCATCCTGGGCGACGCGATGGCCCGGCTGATGCGCACCGTAGGGTTTGCGGTCGAGACCGAATACCTGCTAAACGACGTCGGCAACCAGATGGGGATGCTGGGCCGTTCGCTGCACGCTCGGGGACGCGAGATCCTGGGACTACCGATTGAATTCCCCGAAAACGGCTACCAGGGTCAATACATTCGGGAACTGGCACAAGCCTTCGTCGATACCCACGACGGCCGCGCGATCTGCGAGCGCCCGTATGATGACGTAGGGCCCGCCGACGACAACGCGGCGGTACGGTTCGCTTCGTCCAGGCTGCTTGATTCGATTAAGGACACGCTAGATTCGCTAGACGTCCACTTCGACCACTGGTTCTCGGAGCGGGCACTGCATTCGACAGGACGCGTGCAGGCATCCATCGACGCACTGCTGTCCCGTGGCGCAGCGTACCGGGACGGTTCCGGGGCCATCCTGTTCAAGATGGACGATACCGACGACGAAGACCGGGTAATTGTGCGCAGCAACGGCGTGCCAACGTATTTCGCGTCCGACATCGCCTACCACGACGAGAAGGCCCAGCGCGGCTACGACCGACTAATCAATATCTGGGGCGCGGACCACCACGGCTACATCCCGCGAATAAAGGCATCGATGGCGACGTTCGGCCACGACGCCGCCCTGCTCCAGGTGGTGCTGGTCCAGATGGTCACGCTGATCCGAAACGGCGAAGTAGTCCCCATGGGCAAGCGAACGGGGCGATTCGTGACGCTTCGCGAGATCGTCGAGGAAGTCGGTCCCGACGCGGTCCGGTTCCTGTTCCTGCAACGGCGCGCCGATGCCCAGATGGACTTCGACGTCGACTTGGCCCGTGCCCAAACGATGGAAAACCCCGTCTACTACGTGCAGTACGGCCACGCGCGTGTGGCATCGATCCTGCGGAAGGCCGCCTTGGTGGGCCACGAGGTCCCGGCATTTGACCCGGCGCTCGAAAGCGCTTTGTCGCTGCCCGAGGAACGCGCGATGATCCGCGACCTCGCCCGTTTCCCGCAGGTGGTTGTGTCGGCGGCCAGCCAGGGCGAACCGCATCACGTCGCGTTCTACCTGATGGACATGGTCAAGGGCTTCCACTCCTATTACACGCGATACAAGACGACCGAAAAGGTGATTTCGAGCGATCTCGCCAAGACGTCGGCCCGCCTCTATCTGGTGTCGCGCATCCAGGCGGTCCTGGGCCATGGCCTGGGCCTGCTGGGCGTCAGCGCCCCCGAATCGATGCATCACGGGGCCGAGGATGAGCAGACCTGAACCCCGGCCCGACCGTCCGCCCATCGAAGTGCGGATTCGGGACCTGGACAAGATCCGGGAACAGACCCCGCTGCGCGTCGAACCGCGACAAATCGGCTGGGGTCTGGCGCTGGTGGCCATGCTGCTGGGTGCAACGTTCACCGGCGGCTACCTGCTGGGGACGGGGGCTCGGGAACAGCATGCGATCGAGCCGCGGCCCTGGCACGCCGACATGGCACCGACGCAGTCCGAAGTCGAAACATCCCCGGCACTACCAGCCGAAGCGGAAGCCTCGCCAAAGACCGACAACCGCGTCGCGACCATGGGCTCGGTGAACCCGATTCCCGACGCCAAGGACGCAACGACGGACCCTGGCGAACCCGCATCCGAGGCCACGCCCGATTTTATGCCAGCCACGGTCCCCGCCTCGCCTGCACCACGTCTTCTGGAGGACGCCCCGGATCGGGCCGAGCGACACCCCGGCGCGCCGTGGCACCAAGCCGTAGGTATCCAACCACCGTGGCCCACATTGTTGCGGTCGGACCCGGACGCGCGATGCAGCCGGCTTCATTTGACGGACGACTGCGCACCGGCGACACCCCCGAGCGCACCGGCAAAGGCGGCCAAGGACGAACAGGCCGAGGCAGAACCCGATGTACCCCCGCCTGCACCGAAGACCAAGGCACCACCACCAACACCGAAGCCGGTTCAGCATTACCAAGTCCAGATCCGGGCTTACCAGGATGGCGAGGCCGCAAACGCTTACCGGGCATCACTGGCCCGCATGGGCTATCGAGCCTTCATCGTCCGTTTCGTCGACGCAGATGGCAAACAGTGGTTCCG
>CAZHDQ010000015.1:0-14806 GCA_964531595.1 uncultured Anaeromyxobacteraceae bacterium | reverse complement strand
CCCATTCCATAATGAAAAAACCCCGTCATTCAATGTCGACGACGACAAGAAACTGTTCTACTGCTTCGGGTGCCAAACCGGCGGCAACGCGATCACGTTCCTAAAACTGGCGGCCGGCCTGACCGGCGCCGAGGCGATCCGCAAGCTCGCTGACATCGCGGGCGTTGTTTTGCCTGACCGCGGCCCGGTCGACCCAACCGAGGACGCCGCAGCCCGCGAGCGCACGGCCATGCTGCACGCGGTTCATGCCGCCCAGGATTTCTTCCGGGCATCCCTGACGGGTCCCGGCGGCGAACGGGCACGGGCGTACTTGGTCGAGCGCGGCATCGACGTCGAACTGGCCGAACGTTACGGCTTGGGCTATGGCGGCGACGGGCGCGCGCTGACGGACGAACTGGCCCGGCGGCGTGTGCCGGCCGAGGTCGCCGAGGCCGTCGGGCTGGTGCTGCCTTCACACCACGGCCCGGGTTTTTACGAACGCTTCCGCGGGCGACTGGTTTTTCCTGTCTTCAACCTGGACGGCGCACCAATCGCTTTTTCGGCCAGGCGCCTGCCGCCCGATGAGGACGGCCCCAAGTACATCAACAGCCCCGAGTCCCCAATCTACACCAAGGGAGGCGCGGTCTTCGGGTTGATCCAGGCACGTCAGGCGATCCGGCGGACACGCACGGCCTTGCTGGTCGAGGGCAACTTCGACGTCCTAGCAATGGCCGCCGCCGGGGTCGAACATGTCGTCGCCCCTCTGGGCACGGCTCTGACTCAGCAACAGTTGCGCATTCTGCGGCGCTTCGCGGAACAGGTCGTGCTTTGCTTTGATGGCGACGAGGCGGGCCGCAAGGCATCGCGACGTGCCGTGGGCCTGCTGATCGAGGCCGGCATCGAGGGTACCGTCGTCGCGCTGCCAGATGGCCAGGACCCAGACACTCTCGCCCGCACGGGCGGTGCCAGCGGCGTAGAGGGTGCGATTCTTGGAGCCCGCCCGATGGTGTCTTACCTGCTGGAAGCGTTGATTCAGGGCCACGGCCGGACACCGCACGGGCTGCGCAAGGTCGTTGAAGAGGCCCGGGACGTGTTCGCGGCTGAACGGGACGCGTTCCGGTACGGACGATACCGCGAGGAACTGGCTCGGCTCCTCCAGGTTGACGTGCGCGAAATTCGACAGATGCTGCGGGATCCAACCAGGAATACAGAAGAAAACGGGGTATCGACCGCAGTGTTCACGACCCCGGCTGCCGAACGGACCTTGCTAGAACTGCTGCTTGCCGACTATACGTTGATCGATAGGTTCCTGGTCGAGGATCCGGAAGGGTATTTACTGAATGACCGCGAGGCCCGCGAGGTGCTTGCCCAGATTGTCGAAGCACGACTGGACGGGGAAATCGAACCGTGCGACGCGATCGTAGCGACGATGAGCGAGGCAACCGGGGCGTTGCGCTGCCGGCTGGCCGAGGCAATGCATGTGGACGGCCTGCACCCCGAACCAACCCTGGAATTCGAGCAGGCACTGGCCCGCCTTCGTCGCGAGGATCTGGGGCGGCACCAACAGGCGCTGCTGGCGCAACTGACGGAGGCCCAGACGGAAGGTCGTCTGGATGACGCCGCAAGGCTGGCGGCCGAAGCGGCGATGATGAAGCGCAGGATGCTCTCGATCGGCTGATCGAGGGCGTTGAAATGCCCGGCAGCCGAAGGGGCAGCCGGCCGCAAACGGGTGCCTGAACCGCACCTGAACGCGAGGTGTTGCATGGACACGTCGGATATCCGTCGGCTGATCGACATGGGCAAGAAGCGGGGCGGTTACCTGACGCTGGACGAACTGAACAGCGCGGTAACTCGCGACTCGGTCTCCCCGGAGGAGATCGACGAGATGATGACCCAACTGCGCAACCACGATGTCGAGATCGTCGATGGCACCCAGCCCCGGGCGCCAAAGCCCCGCCAACCGGCCACACGGCGGGGAGACGACGACGACGCCTACGGCGAGGTGTACGGAAAATCCAATGATCCGGTCCGGATGTACCTGCGGCGGATGGGCGAAGTTCCGTTGCTGACGCGCGAAGGCGAGGTCGAAATCGCCAAGCGCATCGAGGAAGGCGAAATCGCGGTCTTCAAACTGATTATGGAGACCGAGATCGCGATCGGCGAAATCCTGGACCTGGAAGACAAGATCCGACGCGACAAGATCGTCATCAAACAGGTCGTCAAGGATCTGGACGAGGACGACGAACTGGGCGACGAAACCGCCACACGCAAGCGGATTCTCGAACAACTCGATCGCATGAAGCTGCTGGATCGCTCGATCAACAAGATCCGCCAGCGCATCGAGAAAACGAACCTGTCGCCTAGAATGCGGAAAAATCTGGAACAGGAGATGACCGACACGCAGGAAGAACTGCGTACGCTGCTGTTTGACATGCGACTGAACCGCTGCCTTATCCAGCAGATCGTCGAAAAGCTCAAGGCTTTTATGAAAAAGGTCGAAGACGCCCAGGAGGACATCCGGGCGGTCAAGGCTGCGGTTGGCGGCGACCTGCCAGACCTGCGACGCATGATGCGCGAGGCTCGCGCGGGCGACAACCGGATGGCCCAGGGCCTGACGGGCCGACGTTTCTCGCTGGAACAACTTGAGGAACTGGATCGCAATGTGCGCTACGCCCAGAAGCGGGTACGGCGCGTCGAACAGGATGCGAACCTCCAGGTCGATCAACTCCAGGCCACCTACAAATCGATCGTGCGGGCTGAACAGCGCGCCGATCGCGCGAAGTGGGAACTGGTCGAGGCGAATCTGCGACTGGTCGTGTCGATCGCCAAGAAGTACACGAACCGCGGATTGCAGTTCCTGGACCTGATCCAGGAGGGCAACATCGGCCTTATGAAGGCGGTCGAGAAGTTCGAGTACCGGCGCGGGTACAAGTTCAGCACGTACGCAACGTGGTGGATCCGGCAGGCAATCACACGCGCCATCGCCGACCAGGCACGTACGATCCGCATCCCAGTCCACATGATCGAGACCATCAACAAACTGGTCCGCACCAGCCGGTACCTAGTCCAGGAACTGGGGCGCGAACCGACGCCGGAAGAGATCAGCGAGAAGATGGAGATTCCCGTCGACAAGGTCCGCAAGGTCATGAAAATCGCGCGAGAGCCTATCTCGCTTGAGACCCCGATCGGCGAAGAAGAGGACAGCCACCTCGGCGACTTCATCGAGGACAAGAAGACGCCCAGCCCGGCGGACAGCGTGGTTCGCGCGAACCTGACCGAGCAGATGCGCAAGGTTTTGTGCGGCCTGGGCACGCGGGAAGAAAAGGTCTTGCGGATGCGGTTCGGCATCGGCGAGAAGAGCGACCACACGCTGGAAGAGGTCGGTCAGGAATTCAAGGTGACCCGCGAGCGTATCCGGCAGATCGAGGCGAAGGCACTGCGCAAGCTGCGCCACCCGTCTCGGTCCAAGAAGCTGCGGACGTTCCTGGAGTAGCTTGCGCAGGTCTGGTGTCCCCGCGATGATCGCCCCCGCTACCACGGCGTTCCTTAACGGCCTACAAAAGACCGGCATCCGGCCCGGCTTGTCCCGCATCCGGCGCCTGCTGGCGCGCCTGGAGCACCCCGAACGCGAGTTCCCGTCGGTGCTGATCACTGGTACGAACGGAAAGGGCTCGACCGCAGCCTTCCTGGACTCGATGTTGCGGACCTCGGGGCTCCGGGTGGGGCTGTTCACATCGCCGCATCTGGTTGACGTGCGCGAGCGCATCCGCATCGACGGCGACCTGGTGGACGAGGCTCTGTTCGACACGTGCGCGGACGTCGTGCGGCTGGCGATGGCGGGCAAGGGCGGCGAAAAGCCGATTCAGGCCACGTTTTTCGAGGCGTTGACGGCCATCGGATATTTGGCGTTCGCGCGGGCGCGGGTTGGGCTCGCAGTCGTCGAGGTCGGCATGGGCGGCCGCCTAGACTCGACCAACGTGATCGAACCGTGGGTCTCGGTGCTGACAAACGTATCGCTGGACCATAGCCATTTCCTGGGAAACACGGTCGATGCAATCGCCGCCGAGAAGATTGGCGTATGCCGTCGGGGTTGCCCCCTGGTCACCGCTGTTGACGACGCACTGTTCGAAAGGACCGTGGGTCCCGCGTTATTGCGAAAGGGCGTGCCGGTGCTGCGCCTGGGACACAATTTTTGGGTCCGACGGGGCGATGGGCGCATCGACTGGTACGGAAAAGCCGAGTTGCGCGGACTGGCCCTGGGCCTCGAAGGGGGATTTCAGGCCGACAACGCGGCGCTGGCCCTGGCAACGATCGAGGCCTTGGCGGCCCATGGGATGAAGGTGGGCGAAACGGCCATCCGCCAAGGTCTGGCGGCCGCGACATGGCTTGGCCGGCTGCAAATCGTGGCGCACGCGCCGATGGTCGTTTTGGACGGCTGCCACAACCCGGGCGCCGCCGTTCGACTGGCCGAGGCGTTGGATGAAGGCGCCCTACCCCGCCCCCGCGTGCTGGTCCATGCGACCAAGCCAGACAAGGACTACGGTGGCGTGCTGGACCTTCTGGCCCCGCGCTGCGATGCCGTGATCGAGACGTCGGTTCCTGGATTGGCCGACCCGAACACCGTGCTGCCCCGGGCCATCGCCGCCGCCCGTCTTGGCACGCTGGTCACAAGCGTCGCGGATCTGTCGGCGGCCTTCGCCCAGGCCCGTACGCTAGCCGGACCAGGGGGGTCAGTGCTGATTGCAGGGTCCTTGTACCTTGTCGGGGAAGCCCTGGCCCGCCGCCCGTGGGAGGACGCATGAGCGCTATGCCCCGTATCCTGATGATCGTCGCGCCACGTGACTTTCGTGACGAGGAATACCTGGAACCCCGCGCTGCCTTTGACGCCGCCGGGTTCGTCACCACAGTAGCATCGTCGGGAACCGGGCAGGTTCGCGGCATGCTCGGCTCGTGGGCGCCCGTCGACCTGCAACTAACCGAGGCACATGCCGCCGACCACGACGCAATCGTGTTCGTCGGTGGGGACGGTGCGTCCGCATTCTTCGACAGCCCGATCGCGCACAGACTCTGCGTCGATGCCGATCTCCGGGGGTGCGTGCTTGCCGCCCTGTGCGTCGCACCGTCCATCTTGGCGAACGCCGGCGTCCTGGCCGATCGCCGCGCCACCTGCCACCCGACACGACGCGCCCACCTGGCCGCTTGCGGTGCTGTCCTAGACGACTCCCCGGTTGTAGTGGACGGCTGGCACGTCACCGCCGACGGCCCCGTGGCCGCGACGGCGTTCGCCCGGGCAGTCGTCGAGCGGGTCTTTCTGCGTATTGCGACGCCGCGGGCACCCGCCAGTTGAGCACCGTATACCCGAAGACGACCTTGACACGCGCCTCGTCCTGTCGGAATCTGCCGGTCGGCTCATTCTCGTGGAGGAAGACGATGAAGACCCGAACACTGGTCCTGATGGCGATCGCGCTACCTGCGCTGGCCCTGGGCGCCTGCAAGAAGGACGCACCGGAAGCCGCCAAGACCACAACCCCGGAGGCAACCGCCATGACCACTACCGCAACCGGTCTCCAGTACGAGGAGATCAAGATCGGCGAGGGCGCCGTGCCCACCGCTGGCCAGACCGTCGTCGTGCACTACACCGGCTGGCTGACGGACGGCAAGAAGTTCGACAGCTCGGTCGACCGCGGCCAGCCTTTCAAGTTCACACTGGGCCAAGGCCAAGTCATCAAGGGCTGGGACGAAGGCCTGTCAACGATGAAGGTCGGCGGCAAGCGTAAGCTGACGATCCCGTCGGAACTTGGCTATGGCAACCGCGGCGCTGGCGGACTCATCCCGCCGGGTGCGACGCTGGTCTTCGAGGTCGAACTGCTGGGTATCGAGTAGGTCCGCCGGGTGCTCACATCCCTGGCGGCGGCATATCGCCGGTGTCGTCAGGCACCTCGGCATGGTCGTCGACCGGTGCCGTTTCCGTGGCCTCGCCTTCCCGCACCGGGATCGCCCGCGCCATCGCGAAGTACGCACTTTCCTGGTTCAGGGGCTCGACCTTCCACGACGTGATGTCGGTGAAGCCCGGAACGCCCTTCTTGCGCAGCACCTCGGTTTCGCGGTTCAGCGCCGACCGAAGGCCCGACACGCGCCCAGCCTGCGTCAGTGCGAAGAACGTGTTGCCGCGATTGATCGTTTCAAGGTAAGGCCCCAACTGGTTCTGCTTCATCAGCGGCTTGATCTCGCTGTGCGTGTAGTACGTCTCGCCGCGCCACGTGATCAGCCACGCGACGACGTCCTCGCGGCACACGCGCTTCGTCGTCGAACCCAGCGCCTTTGGGATGAAACCCAGTCCGATCTTCGAGAGGATCGGCTCGTAGGCCGCCTCGACCTCTGGCGGGTTCTTAACCGGCTCGCACCGCGAGAAGTAGTCCTCAAAAAGGTACTTGACGCTCCAGGACGGCGACAGCATCGGCATGTACCAATTCAGGCACCAGTAAGCCAGCACCAGCGCCGACCCCCACATGCCCAAAACACCGAACCGTCTCACCCCCGGCGGAAATGCCATGGCCAGCAGCGCCAGAGACGCCACAACCAGAAAGCCCGTCAGGAACGTCTCGTACTGCAGCGGCTTCGCCTTCAACAAGGCATGCGTCAGCGGGGACGTATGTTCGTAGAACGTCGACTCCGCCCAGGTCGTCTGCGTGCCGGGGCCCACCACCGCGTCAGGGTCCGTCGGGGCGTGCGTTGGCCATTCCCGGTCGTACTTGTACGTGAACATATTGCGAAACGACTGCGGGTCTGATCGGATCAACAAACCCAGCCCCAGCAGGATCGCCAAGCCGGCCAGGATCAGCACTCGCGGCACCCACGTTCGGTCCTCTCGGATTTCGCCTAGCAGGATCCCGATCAGCATCGCAGTCGGGGGAACCGCCGGAAAGATGTAGTGGTGGAACGACGTCGCCGACAGCGTGAACAGCGCGTACGTAAAAAACGCCCAGATGTACAGGAACAGCTTCGCCCGCGAACGCCCATCCCCATCGCGCAGCCGCAACCGCGCCAGCCCCCAGATCACCAGGGGCGCCAGCGCAATCCACGGGAACATCCCGATGGAAAGCCACTTCAGCAGGTGCTCAAAGGTCCCCGAATCCAGTTGATGCACTCCCGCGCCGATCCGGTTGAAGTGGTCATGGACCAGGAATCGGTTGTAAAACGACTGCCCGTGCTTCGCGAACATGCCCAGGTACCACGGCAGCATCACCAGGCACAGCACCAGCAAACCGCGTCCGACCTCCAGCCGCCGCAACGCCCGCCATTCGCCACTGATCAGCAAGTACAGCCCCAGCAGTGCGCCCGGCAGCATGAAGCCCAGCAGGCCCTTGCCCAAAGTTGCGAGTCCCAGGAACGCGTACGCGGTCCACAGCAGGAACCGCCGCATCCAGAAGTCCTTTCGCTCGTCGGTGAACAGGGTCCCGGCCTTGTAGTCGCGCCACATCGGTACCGCGATCAGCGCCAGCAGCCCTAGCGTAGCGAGTGAGTACAGCACCGCATGGACCAGCCCGGTCTTTTGGATGATCAGCCAGGTACGCATCAGGGCGTTGAAGCGCGCGTAATCGCCCTCCGGCGACAGGTCCAGCGCGATGACCACGAACTGCGGCACCGCCAGCAGCAAAAAGAAACCGATCGACGCCAGGCCCCAGCCCACAAAGCCGCGGTTCGACGGCGAGTACCGCGGCCCGAAATAGGCCATCATAAAGAACATCAGCCCGATCGTCAGCGTGCCGACGAACGGCATGTCGGTAATCGCCTGGCGGGACAAGAAGAAGTACAGCGGCGACGTCATCAGGATGCCGGCAGCCATCAGGCCGGTCCTGCGGCCGAACACGCGCGAGGTCCCGACGTACGACATGAAGACGCCCAGCGTCCCCAGGATGGCCCAGGGTAGGCGGATGGCCCAGTCCCCAAAGCCGACCAGTTTCATCATCAGGATCTCGCCGTACATGATCAGGATCGGCTTCGAAAAGAACCACTCGCCGGTCCTCGGCTCGGACCCAATCTGCTCCTTGTAGCCCCACCACGGCGACAGCAGATCGCCGGTCTCGTGCATGTAGCGGGCGACCTCGCCATAGTGCGTTTCCCAGCAGTCCCACAGGCCGAACGAACCGGCGAGCGGCAGGTAAACCATCGCGGCCATTACCAATACGCCGAAACGCACCCATCCTTCGCGGCGCAACGCCTGGGGCTGGGGGATCGAATCGAAATCGCTGGTAATCAACGGCGGGACACTGCGGGTTTCCCGGTCATTCGTAGTCATCGTGCTTCCGCCTCCAGAAGGGCTCAAAACCGGGGAAATCTACGAGGTTTCCGGCCATTCGTCAAGGCTAGCCCCGTCCGAGAATAACTGGGGGTGCACCACCGTCAGAAGACTTGGTCCCCGACATGCGGGGCCGGATGACAGGAGGTGCATCATGAAGCGGCAAGTGATAGCAATGGCCGTTGCGGCGGCCGTGACCCTGACCCTGGCGCCGGCGACGTCGGACGCGCGCGTTCGGTTCGTCCCTAGGGTCGTCATGGCACCGCCACCCACGGTGTACTTGGTCCCCGGCTTCGCGGACGTCTACTTCTACCGATCCGGAGCCACCGACGTGTTCTTCGCCGGGGGCATGTGGTGGACCACGGTCGGCGGCATGTGGTACCAGGCCGCGCACTGGCAGGGGCCCTGGATGATGGTGGCCTCGCGCCATGTACCGATGGGCTTGGTTCGGCTGCCGCCCGACTGGCACAGGACCTGGCAGCGCTGGGACCGCGTTCCTTGGGGTCACGTGCAGGCACAACGCCACATGCGCCCCGCCGCGCGGCAAGCGACAGCGTACCGCGACCGTTCGTACCAGGCGCCAACGCGTGCCGCCAACACAGCGCCACAGCGGGCGAACAGGGGCCAAAGCAACCGCGCCAAGGCCCCCAACCAACAGGGGAACCGCCCGGCACCACGCCGTTGACGCGACGACACCTCTGATGTTCGCACCCGCCTGACCCGACCTCCCTTATTTACCCCATCCCTCCTGCCGGCCAGAAGAATCCGTTAAGGCCGCAGTCACAAGCGCGGAAAACGTTGCCCCACCGTCACGATCCTTGCCCGCTCCCTGCGGCAACGGGGTCCGCCGACGCCGGACAGTCGTCCTGCGAAACCCAGTCAGGTACTCCTGTCACCCGACGCAAAGCCCACAGGCTGGTCGCTGCATACGACGGGCGCAGCAGGTTGCCAAACGACATCAGTCCCTCGTTGTTCTCGTGTACCGAGCCGGGCAACCCCATCTGCCGTGCCAACGCATCGTGGGCGCTGGGCTTGCCGGCGGGCAATTCACCTGGCTTGCCAGTGCCCGAGAGGCCTGCACACCGGTCCCGGGCGTACTCGTCCTTGAGGCCCAGCACATGGCCGAACTCGTGTACTGCCGCGTTCTGAGCCATGCCCGCACCGACGACCGCCCGAGCCGATTGACCGGTTCCGTCGTAGGCGAAGCGAAGGCGCGTGGGGTCGAACCCTTCTGCCACCATATGAAACGAAATTGAATCAAATCGTGCCTTGGCAGAGGCCTCCGGGGCGGCACCATCACCCTGGACGTACCACGTCATAGGTGGCGGTTGTTCCGTGCCCGATCGGAAGCGGTTCCCAAGCATGGTCAGGCGCACCGGCTCCATATCGGAGGTTGATGTACGGTCCGCCCGAAACTCGAATTTTTCCTCCAGCATGTTGTCCGACCGCGGGCCGACGTCCGAGGCCCCCAAAACCATCCGGTTGTCCAGCGGTCCGTGACCCGACCCCAGGCCCCTAACCAAAGCATCGTGATCGTCTGGCACCATGGTGACATCGATCGCCAGGTGATCGTCTGCCGCCTTCGGCCCCTCGCGGACGTCGACATCCACCGCAGTGCGGGCCGAGAGGGCCTCCCATCCCGGCCGTTTAACCCGAAAACGGAACACGCCGGACCAGAACTGCTCGACCGCGCGTTCAAGCCGAACCAGCCACGCGGCCCGAGCGGCTGGCGTCCACTGATAGGGGCGCACCAGGTCCAGATGCTCGCTTGGGGGCGCGGCATTGATCTGCCGCACTAACTTCCTCAGCGCCGGCAAGTCGGACGACACGCGGTCGCCGCGCACTAGGACCGCATCCAAAAACCGCACTCCGGCACCGATCCGGATCAGTTCGACCCCTGCCGCCGGCGCGTAGGCCACCTGGAACCCACCGACGCCGGTCGGCGGTCTGACGTGGGCCGGCCCGTAAAGTCCCCGAGCCATGAATGCGTCCAGCGCAGCATCCTGGCGAGTGGTAGTCGACGGCTCTGGGGATCGCGTCGATTCGCGCGCCGGGGCACGTACCGCCAGCATGGAGCAGCCGGCCTCGAAGGAGACTTGGCGCAATCCGGCCCGCACGCGATCGCGTGCTGAACAGGCTCGGCCCAAAGCCGGCACCCCCGGTCGGCCCGGCCCGGGTGAGCGAACCGGTGGGTCGATGGCAGGACGCCCAGGACCATCCCATGTGCGAGGCACTCCCACCATGCCACGATGTGCACCGTTTTCATTCGCGGCTTGCATCCGCCCCCCAACGTCAGATTCCCTATCGAGTCGATCCGCAATCCGTTTCCTGGCCAAGCAGCTACCGGTTGGTACAGCGTGGGAATGGAGATTCGGTGTACGGAGCGCGCTTCGGTAAAAGCCGCCCGCGCTAGGTTCGATCGACTTTCCGGCAATCCTGTGGGGAGGGCTCTTCCTAAGCGAAGCTACCGGCAGTCGCCGGATCGGTCACTTGACGGTTTCCACCCGGAGAACGTTGGTCGTGCCGCGCCGGGACAGAGGCAAACCCGCCAGGAACACGACCTGGTCACCGGTCTTCAGGACCCCCTTGCGCTTGCATGTGTCCAAAGTCTGGACCACGATGGCGTCCAACGCCTCCTCGGGCCCCTCCAGCAGGTACGGGTACACCCCCCAGTTCATCGCCAACTGGTGGTAGACGCGATCGTCTTTCATGAAGGCCAGCACCGGCATCGGCGGGCGCAGCCGCGACAGCAACCGTGCGGCATGGCCGGTCTCGGTCAGCACCACGATGGCCGCCGCGTTGCACTGCTGCGCGACGGACACGGCGTTGTAAGAAAGTATCGTTGGCAGATCGCCATGCTTGATCGCGGGAGGGATGCCGCGTGTACAGGCATTTAGTTCCTGGTTGGCCTCGACCTGTCGGATGATCGCCGCCATCGTCTGGACGACCTGGACCGGGAAGCGACCAATAGCCGTTTCACCGGACAGCATCACTGCGGATGTCGAGTCGAACACCGCGTTCGCCACGTCACTTGCCTCGGCACGGGTCGGCATCGGACTGTCGATCATCGATTCCAGCATCTGGGTCGCGGTGATGACCGGGCGCGCCGACAAGTAGCCCGTCCGAATCAATTGCTTCTGGGCGATCGGCACCCGCTCGATCGCGACCTCGACGCCCAGGTCGCCACGCGCCACCATGATGCCGTCGGCCGACACAACAATATTGTCCGCGTTGGCCAGGCCGGCCGCGTTCTCGATCTTGGCGATGATGCGCGTCGCTGGAGGGCGGCCAGAAACGGTCCTGCAGCGTTTCACCAACCGGCGGACCTCATCGATATCCGCAACCTCGCGAACAAACGACAGCGCCAGGTACTCAACCTCGAACTCGACCGCCTGCGTGATATCGCGAATGTCCTTCTGGGAAAGGAACGGAATCGGGTAGTCCACGTTGGGGATCGTCAAGTGTGCCTTGGGTCGCAGCAACGCGGCGTTGTCGAGGCGCACGTCCACAGCTCCCGGTTTCCTGCGCACCACCTCGCCAGCCAGGCAGCCGTCCATCAGCAGGATCCGCTGCCCGTTCGCGCACAGGGTGTCGATATCGGGCAGATTCGTGAAAATCAGGTCGGGTTCGGGCGACACCAGGGTCTCGATGCCCTCGGGCGGGCGCGATGCGATGGTCAGCACGTCGCCGGCTTCGACCGGGATCGCCTGGGCATATCCGTACAAGCGGACCGCCGGACCCTTGATGTCGGCCATGATCGCAACTGGCATGTCCAGTTCGGCGCGCGCCTCGCGAATCAAAGCGATCAGTTCGTTGGCATCACTGGCCGTCGAATGCGAGAAGTTCAAGCGAAACACCCCTACCCCAGCCCGGAGCAGGGCGCGAATCATTTCAGGCGTGTTGGACGCAGGACCTAGCGTCGCGACAATTTTGGTCCGCATGTCCAGCGGGTTCATCTTGTCCCTCCAATGTTGACGGGCGATCGGTCGCCCGGTCTGGCAGTATCCATTCCCGACCGGGTGCGGTCAATGTGGTGTCGGAATTTGACCGGAGTACAATCTCGCACCCGCGGCCTTTGTACCGCGCATGTGGAGGCACCTTTGTCGGACCACGTCGGCGAGATGGCGGCGCTCGGAACCGCCCTTTGCTGGATGGCGTCGGCCGTTGCGTTCCAGGCGGCCTCGACGCGGATAGGGTCGATGGTCGTCAACTGGCTGCGCCTGGTGATGGCACTGGTTTTCCTGACCCTTTTGGGGCTGGTGCTACACGGTCGGTTGCTGCCGGACGCCCCCTTTTCGGCGTGGACTTGGTTGGGCCTTTCGGGTCTGATCGGATTCGTCGTGGGCGACCTCGCCTTGTTCCGGGCGTTCGTCGTCATCGGCGCGCGGCTGTCGATGCTGTTGATGTGCCTGGCCCCACCGATGGCCGCGGTGTTCGGCCGCCTGTTTCTGGGCGAGCAGTTGTCCGTGTCGCAGATCGGCGGCATGGCGCTGACCATTGCGGGAGTCGCATGGACGGTACTTGAGCGCAGCTCCGACTCAATCCAACCGGGTCCACGACCCACCGCGTTTCCCATGGCACAACGGCAAATGTCGGGCCGGACCTGGGGCATCTTGCTGGCAGTGGTTGGCGCGGCCGGTCAGGCGGGCGGTCTGGTTCTGAGCAAGCAAGGGATGGCGGATCTCCCCGATCCCTTCGCGGCGGCCCAGATTCGGGTGCTGGCCGGGATTGCCGGCTTCACGGCACTGTTCTTCGCAGCACGCTGGTGGCCGAAGGTTGCCGCATCGCGCCGGGACCCACGTGCCCTTGGCTTCACGATGATCGGGTCGTTTTTTGGCCCCTTCCTGGGCGTATCCCTGTCAATGCTGGCCGTCCACCTGACTCAGGCAGGCGTCGCCGCGGCCCTGATGTCGATCGTGCCGGTGCTGATGATCCCTGTCGCGTTCTTCGTGTTCCGCGAGCGCGTCAGCCTGCGGTCGGTTCTGGGCACACTGGTGGCCGTTGCGGGCGTGGTTGTACTGTTTTACTAGCGTCCCGACACGTCAGCGGCGCAGCGAAACCCCACATGGGAATAGAACCGGCCAGCGCCGTGCCAATCGCGCGCGAACGTCTTCATACGCCGAGCATATTCGCGAAACGACCCGCCGCGCACGACCCGCTCTGGCTCGCCGGTGTCGCCCTCGTGCGCCTCGAACGCGTCGGCGACCCACTCACCCACATTGCCGGCTTGGTCCAGCGTTCCGTAGGGCCCCACCCCGCCAGGGAAGCTTCCGACCGGCGCATCGAACTCCCAGTGGTCGCGCATCCATAGGTGTCGCGCCAGGCCCTCACCCCAGTTGGCCCGAAACGTACCATCTGCATCGGGTGCCGCGTCGCCCCAGGGAAAGGCCCTGCCGTCGTTGCCCCGGGCCGCGTGCTCCCATTCGACCTCGGTGGGCAGTCGCTTCCCGGCCCAGGCGCAATAGGCCACCGCCTGGTGCCAGGTCACGCAGTTGATAGGAAACGCGTCGCGGTCGGGTTCTCCCCAGTTGCACTCGTCGCCGGCCACGGCCTTGCCACAGGCCTCGGCCTCGACGCATCGGCGGTACGCCGCCACAGTGACTTCTGTCCGATCCAGCAGGAATGGCGAGGCCACAACCCAGCGGGACGGACGCTCGGCTTCGGCACACGGACCGTCGAGCGCATCGTCGCAGCCCATCCGGAAACGTCCCCCGGCAACCAGGACCATGTCCTCTGGGGGTTCGGACAAGTACGCTCGTTCCGGCCCCAGGCCCGGCAACGAAGGGTTGGCAGGCCGTATCGGTACCGGCGCCACCGGCGGTGGTTCGATGGACTTGCAGCACGCCACGACCAGAAGCGTGATACAGATTCCGGCAAATCGGGTCCTGGTACCTCCCGGAACGCGCATGGCCTGTCCCTCTCGCAACGACGCCAGTGTACGCATGTAACCAAGTGGGCGCCAGCGAGTGAGGCGGGGCAGAGGTCACATGACTGAACCTACGCCACTATCCAAAATCGTAGACAAGGCGATGGATTTAGGGAATAAATGCCAGGTTGGCGTCATAAAGTAAGTCGGCTAGAATGGCCATGGTTCAGCGCCTGCTGCGGACGGAGCCGTGCCGGCCCCTGAATAGGGCAGGTTAATCCGGGCCAAGGCGGCTGGGGATTTAGGAATGGGCCACGGATTGGATGGAACGCCGATGGCGCGATGGAAATGGCTCCTTGTGGCCGTCGCCGTGGCTATTGCCTCGTTCGCCGTGACCCGCTTCGGCATCCCATGGGTGACAGGCCTAGTCCCCCGTGACGGCCCACAATCCGGCTCCTTCGAACTCAACAGGTCCTACATCGTGCCCGAAGAAGGCACAGCCACATACGACCAGGGCCAGACGATCCTCCCCCCCGATCAGCCTGGATGGCAAGCCCGAATTGGCAACGAGTATTACAAGCAACCCTGGAACGATTTCCTGGTGGCCGCCCGGCGGACCGAGATCCTGGGGAATCCCGTCGGGACAGGTGACGTTAGGATCC
>CAZHDQ010000014.1:14189-14853 GCA_964531595.1 uncultured Anaeromyxobacteraceae bacterium | reverse complement strand
CGAAGAGCCTGTGGCAGCCGAGACTGAGACCGAGACCGAAGAACCCAAGGCCGAGTAGCCGCAGCCCAGCCCGCCAAACTAAAACCCAATCAACTCACATCATTCGCGCTGTCGGCTTCCAGGCCGGTATCCCTTCGGCCTGCCAAACCATGCGTTTCATGCGCGCGGGGGTTTGGTAACTGGGCGGGCTACGAACCCTGGATGTAGATGGGAATTTCCATGATCTGATTGGCGCCTGCGAACGGTGCCAGCCGGAGCCCTGCGGTCGCGGACTTGACGCAGCCGATCAGTTCGGATGACGGATTCGGGCGCGTGCGGATACGGCTGAGCGCGACCGATCCCTTGTTAATAAGGTATAGGTGGACCGTGCCACCCTCGAAACTGGAGTCCCGGTCGTACTCGGCCTTGAAGCAACGTACAAGGCCCCCGGTCACGCCCTGCTGGATGCGGCCGATGTCTTGCTGGGTCAGTTCCCGCCCGCCGGACCCCGCGTGCGCGTCGTAGGATAGGTCCAGTTCGGGCACGGCCAGGGTCCCGTTGGCGGCCGGTCGCCCCCGTCCATTGGTGCGGCGGCGGGTGGCTTGGCTCTTTTCCGCCTTTGGACTGGCCTTGATCTGGATCGGCTCGGCGCGCACCTCCTGCATCGGCGGCAGCACCTGAAACG
>CAZHDQ010000014.1:0-14179 GCA_964531595.1 uncultured Anaeromyxobacteraceae bacterium | reverse complement strand
CGACAGGTTGCGGTAGTAGTGGACCGGGTAGCTGGCAAGTACGGGGGGCGGCGGCCGCAGCAGGAAAAACGCGGCGATACCGCCCACGACGACTACCACGCCGCCCAGTGCGAGCGGCAGGTGGCGGCTGCGACGCGCATGTCGCTCGACGACAGCGGTGTCCTGTTCAGCCTCCTTGCGCCGGCGTTCCTCGGCTTCCTTGCGGGTCGCATCGTCGATGAATTTCTTGAAGCTGGGGACATCGCTGACGCGGAACCACTGGCGTTTGCGCTGGTTGTAGACCTCGGTGTCCGCCCACACCTCGCGCTTCTCGATCAACGCCTGGACTTCCCGCGTCATGAACGGACCAAAGTCCATACCGTGCCTACGGTACATCCAACGGTCTAATGCGTCGTCAACCTGGATCTTGGTCATGCCCCTTTCCACGCGGCGGGCCCTGCCTCGGGAGTATTACCCGTTCGCGCCGCGTCAGGCAAGCGCGTTTGGCGTTATGGCGCTGTGTGTCAAAGGCGACGGGCGATTTCTTGTGCCAGGTGGTTCGAGACCGTGTCCGGATGCGGTAGTGCGCCGGTCCGATCCTCGATGGACGTGATGGGAAGCCCGCGCATCTTGCAGGGGTCGATGCATGCGAAACCGTCCCAGCCGCGCCCCACATTCAGCGCGACGCCGTGTGTGGTCCGTCCGCGGGACAAGTGGAAGCCCACGGACGCAATCTTGGCCCCGTCCACATAGATTCCCGGGCGGTCCGGGTCCCAGGTCCCTGCCACGCCAAATGCCGCCAGCGTGTCCAACAGTGCGTCACGCACGCGTTCCAGTAGTGTCGGCACCGTCAGGCGCAGGCGGTCGATGTCCAGGATCGGGTAGACCACGGCCTGGTCGGGGTAGTGATACGTCGCGCCGCCACCGCGGTTGACCCGAAACAGCGCGATCCCTCGGCGCGCCAGTTCCTCGGGCGTCACCAGCAGTTCCTCGGGCGCCGTCCGGCGACCCAGTGTTACCGTCGGTGGGTGGCGCAGGGCCAGCAAGACCCCGTACCCCTCGCCCGCGTCGATCCGAGCCAAAGCTTCGGCCTGCAGCACCAGCCCCCGGTCATAGGTAACGAGGCCCAGTGATTGCACCGGAAGAGATGTGTGGCGAAGGCCGTCCCTTTTACCCGTGGGCATCACTCCTCGCCGACCGGTCCGCGGCCCGCCTTGATTTGGGAACGAGCGCGCTTGTCCGCCAGCATCTTTTCCTTTGAGCGGGCGCTGCGGCGGCGTTTCTGGCGCCGGATCTTTTCGATCGCCTGTTGGCGTTTGCTGGCTTCGCCCAACAGGGCTTCCTCGATCCGGTCCGCCAGGCGTTTGCGCGCCAGATAGCGGTTCAGCCCCTGGGTACGTTCCTGTTCGCAGCGCACCATGGTCCCTGTCGGCCGATGTACCAGGATGACGCAAGTGGACACCTTATTGACGTTTTGGCCGCCCTTGCCACCCGACCGCGTGAAAGATTCGTCCAGGTCCTCTTCCCGGATACCCAGCGCCTCCATTCGGTCGCGCAATGCCCTTGCCTTGTCGGTGCCGACCGGGAAATCGACCATCTCATGCCTCCAGTTGGAAACGATACTGCGACCGGCGGCCGCTGCCAAGGCGAATCCCGACTAGGGCGGTGATTTCTGGCAGGTCGAATTGCTTGACGATCCGGGGCGTCGCGACTATTGTTCCTCGGATTCCGGTCATTAAGGTCGGCATGGCATTTGAGGAGTTCCAGATGATGCAGATGCGTATTCTCCCAATGTTCCTGGTTTCGTTTTTCCTGGTTTTAGCCGCGGGTTGCGACAGCGACTCGGGGACTACCGACCTGGGTGGGCCGGTCGACAATGGTGCGGTGGCTGACAATGGGACGCCGGCCGGTCGCTTCACCGGCCAGTTGGTGGACTTCCAGTCCAAGGTCGGCATGGAAGGCGTCGACGTGACCGTTCTGGACAACGAAACCGGCGCGCCTCTGGACCTGGTGCGATTCCCGACGTTCAAGTCCGGCGCCGACGGGCTGATCGATCTGCCGCTGGATCCCGGGATGATGGTCGCGTTCAAGGCCAACGGAAAGGACAAGTCGGGGATCTGGACCTTCAAGGATAGCTTCCAGTACAACATCCCGTCGGACGCCCTGAACAAGCGCCTGTACGCGGTCAATATCATCACGTACACCCAGGCGCCTAAGACTGCCGGCATCATCGTGGATCCGAAAATGGGCATCCTGGCGGGCACCGTTTACTGGAAGAACCTGGCCGAAGACAACGAAGAATTCGTCGGCTGCGTGACCATCGAGGCGCTGGTCGCCGACGGTTCCAGCACGACCCCGATGGGCGAGGTCCGCTACTTCAGCCCGGACACCGACATGCCGACGCCGCTGACCAAGGCGACGTTTACGACCACCGGCGACGAGGGCACATCCCGCTACATCATCGCGAATCTCCCCGTGGGCCAGTACCAGATCGTCGCCTCGATCGACGGTACGGTCGTCAATGATGACATCGTCTTGCGGGCCGCGCCGGACAGTATCGCCATCAGCAATATCTACCTGGAAGGCAACGCCAATCCGACCCCGCCACGCCAGGAGTGCATCGGCGTCCAAAACGAGAAGTGACCCTTCCGGGGCGCTTGTCCCCGGTTCGAACCCACAGGCAGGTGACTTCATGAAGCGTGCCTTCATCCTGGCGGCGTCGCTCGTGCTGCCGATCCTTGGGCTACCCGCGCTCGGCTTGGCGCAGGGAGTCCTGCCCGGTCCCGATCCCTCGGGCGGCGATACACCCCCAACCTGGCGAATCGGTGGGTTCATCCAAAACCAGACCGGCGTATTCGTCGCAGGCGACCAGGATGCGAAGGACGCCCAGGGCTATCCCAGCAACCATGGCGGCAACCGGGGCGACCTGTCGATGAGCCGCTTCACCTTGCAGGTGGAGGCCGATTGGCAGCCGCATCGCATCTTTGGGGCACACCTGGTGGTCCGTGCGGCGCGTTCGCTGACAGTTCCACTGGATGCGGCCGCCCAGGTGCCCGTACCGGGCTACGGTGGGTCGTCGGATCGTGCCAAGGATCGGCGCCGGGATTGGGTACGCGACAACTACTACGACGAAATCGACATCCGGGAACTGTACATCGACATCCAGCCCCACCCGATCCTGAACATCCGCCTGGGCCGTCAGTTGGTCGCATGGGGCGAAAGTGGCAACACCCGACTACTGGACGTGATCAACCCTGTCGACGCAAGTTGGCACTTTGGTGGATTCGAGTCGTTCGAGGACCAGCGCATCCCGCTGTGGATGTTGCGGACCACCGTCGAGATCCCGCAACTGGACGGTGGTCTGGACTTGGTCTGGATCCCGATGCTGCCGTTCGTGGAGAGGCCCGAGGATACCGTGACGACGCCGTTGACGTTCGTAGGGGCCTGGGGCCTGCCGATGCCGCCTCGTCAGCGCGACGAATCGGTCACGCCGAACAAGATCTATCAAAAGAAGATGCGGATCCCACACGAGTTTGGGGAAGACAGCCGGGTGGGGCTGCGCTGGAAGGGCAACGCGGGCCCGTACGTGAATTACGAACTGATGTATTACTGGGGCCATCAGGTCAGTCCGCCGATCCCGGCGTTCTACGATGTCAAGACAGGCCAGGACGGTCTGGACGTTTACCTGGACTTCCCGCGCCAGCACATCGCCGGCTTTTCGATCGAGGGCCAAATCCCGTACCCACTGGCGACGATGCTGAAGCTGGAGGCGACGATCGAGCCCGATCGGACGTACCCGGTCTACTCGGCCGGCGCGAAAGAAATCATCGACATCGGCGATCCCGACGTACTGCGGATCAGTTTCGACCGCAAGCGCAAGACGGTCGTCAACTACGGACTGACCCTGCAACAGCCGTTTTGGCTGCGGCCGCTGAACCCCGAGGAACCGTTCGTCCTGGTGTTCCAGTTCAACCACTCGATCATCACGTGTTTCCACTAGGATGAATACATCCTGGGCGGTCCAGAGTAGGACTCGACGGTGCTGACGCGAAACGAATACCGCATCGTCGGCGCGTTGTTCAGCACATGGATGCGTGGACACATCAGCGGCAAGATCGCCGTGGGCTACATCCCGCGCGAGGTCCGTTGGAAGGTCGAAAGGCAGGGCGACATCGAGACGTGGTCGCTGAAGAAGCAGTCGGCCAGTCACGGCAGTGGTTTCATGACGCTGGGCATGGGATTCAAGGTGTGGGCCGGGCTGCGGCTGAATGTAGCCTACAACCATTTCTTCGGTGACGACCCGTACGCGGACCTGGGCTTCTATCGCGATCGCGACGAGGTCAATTTCGTCGTCCGCTACCAGTATTGAGAGGTGGACCGATGACGCGCGCGAAGGCCTATTGGTCGGTGGTCGCGGGGCTGCTGATGGTGCTGGCGGTGGCTGGGACTGCCGGGGCGCAAGAAGCGGCATCCGGGGAAGCGGGGGCATTGACGGCGCAGAACTGGACGGCGCGGGCCGGGTTCACTCCGGACGTGTCGCTGCCGGGGTTCACGTCGGGGATGGTGGTCGATGCGGGTAATGTCGCTGACGTGACGGCATGGGTGCCCACGGGCCTGGGTGAACTGGTCGGGAAGTGGGGCCTGAAGCTGTGGACGACAGGCTACCGGCCGATCCACCCATCGCAAGGGTACATCGAGGCGACCAACGCACACCTGGGGCGGGCGCAAACGGTTGAAACCGGTCCGAAGGAGGCCCGTCGCAAAGGCATTGCGGGATACGTGGCCGGACTGCCTTTCCCGGGGCCGCAAACGGCGTTGGAAGTGATGTACAACCAGCATTACGCCTACGCTGGCGATGACGGGACGATGTGGTTCGGGGTGTTTTGGGTTTCTCCGAAGTGCGGTGTCGAAAAGTCCGAGGAATGGCGCTGGGAGTACTTGACCCGGGCTATGCACCGCACGGACTTGGCGCCGACGCCCAGCATCCCCTGGTTCGAACGGCGGGGCATCCAGTACGCCTCGCTGGCTACGACGCTGGCGCCTGATGACAAGGCCGGGACCGCGGCGCTGTACTATCGTTATGAGCAACCCAAGGACCATCACGGGTGGGCATACGTGCCTTCGATGCGTCGCACACTGAAGATGGTGTTCGGGACGCCGGGCCAGACGTGGAACAACACGGACATGCTGTGGGAGGACGTCAAGGGGTTTTCGGCGTTTCCCGAGTGGTACGAATGGAAGTTGGTCGGGCAGGCGACGGTGCTGGCGCCGATGCACGCGGGCGTGGAATACGGCCGCAAGGCCCGCAAGCGCACGATAGATTTCGGGAACACGCCCCACTGGAACCCGCAGATGTCCTGGGAACCGCGGCCGGTGTACGTCGTTGAGGGGCGGCCCAAGGCGATTTCCAGCCTGTCACCCCACCCGTATTCCAAGGTCGTGATGTACGTGGACGCGGAAACGTACCTGGTGCCGCTGAAGGAGATGTACGACAAGAAGGGCCGCCTGTGGCGCGTACAGGTCAATGCCTTCAATGACAGTCCCGATATGGATCGGTTACCGCCGCGGACTGCCTTATCGCTGACGGTAAACGTGCGTGACGGTCATGCGACCGTCGTGCCCACCTACGAAACCCGGACCAATATCGGGCTGGATCGGGCGCACTTCACCGAAACGTGGCTTCGCACCCAGGGTAAATGACCTGCTCCCTGGAATTGCAGGCATTCTGGCCTTTTGCCTGGAAAGGATCATGCGTATCAGATAGAATCCACGCGGTTTTGGGCATAGATCGTCCAGAAACTTGGTGGAATTGATTAAACGACCCTGCGGGAGACTGCGATGAAACGGTTGACTTGGCTTTTGGTGCCTGCCTGTGCCTTGGCGCTGGCCTGTTCAGGTTCCTCGGAAGGAAACGACACCGACGGCAAAACGGACCTGCCGGACGCCATCGGTGGTGACGATGGTTCCGATATCGTTCAGGTCGATCCGGGCCAGGATCCCGACAGCTACGTGGATCCGGGCGAAGGCGGCGATGAAGGGTCGGTCGACGTGTCGGCTGACGCATCGGTCGATGCGAATCCCGGGGATGTGTTGACTCGTCTGCCTGACGTGGATTGGGAACTGCTGCCGACGCTGCCGCAGGACAAGACGTTTACCACGCGCTACGCCGCTGGTGTGGGCAGGGTCGACGTTACCCCGGTGACGCCAACCTACCTGGGGGGCTTCGGTTTCTGCCTGGGTTCCCCGAAAATGTGCCGCTCGGCCACTGAGGCCCACGATCCGATGTACGCGTCGGCCGTCGCGCTGGCCGATACCCAGACGGGCGAATTGGTCGTGTTCGTCGGTGTCGACACGATCGGGCTGTTCCCGTATGACGGCGATGTCATTCAGGCGCAGACCCAGATCCGGATGGCCGATGAACTGGGCATCTATTTCCAGGGCGAACGCATCCTGCCGTCGGGCAGCCACGCCCACTCGGCTTCGGACACCACCGGCCTCTGGGGACCGCTGGCGGGCCTGGGGCGCGACGATGTGTACATCAAGCAGTTGCGCGACGGGATCGTTGAATCGGCCATCCTGGCGGTCAAGGATCTGCAGGACGTGATGCTCGATTGGGGCCAGGGGACATCCCCGAACAATGACGAGGACGGGATCGTCCATGATGACAAGCTGTTCGTTATTCGCGGCAAGAAGTCTGATGACACGGTGCTGTTTACGATGACGCGTTGGCCTGGCCACCCGACCACCTACGGTTCGAACAACCTGTCGATTTCGGCGGACTGGCCTGGGACGTTCCGGGTCAAGATGGAGGCCGAGCTTGGCGGCATGGCGATCCACTTGCAGGGGCCCATCGGTTCTGTCTACCCGGACCGGCCGAGCGAGTGCGGGCTGACGGAAGAGGCGTTCCCGGATGGCTTCAAGCATCCGGACGTGACCGATGAACAGCGGATGAAGGTCACATGTACCGGGTACCAGGTGGCGAACAATGCGCTGGCGGCGCTTGAGAATGCGCAGCCCGTGGCCGAGACCGGCATCAAGTTCCGGGCGATGGAATACGGGATCCACTGCAACAACGGGACTTTCGACCTGTTGCGTGACTTTGGACCCCTGGTGCTGCCTTACTTTGACCCCGAGGACCCGAATTCGACCATCCCCGAGGAATCCGAGTGGGTGACCCTGGGCGACCTGAACTTCCTGACGACGCCCGGTGAATCCTTCCCGTCGTTCGGTGCGGCCGGAGCGAAGATCCTGACCGACGCCGGCTACACGAATCCAATCGTCTTGGGCCTGACCCCCAACTGGATTGGGTACCTATTGATCGAGGAGCAGTGGGACGACATCAACCTGTCCTACAACATGAGCCTGTCGCCGGGTCCGGACATTGACCCGAAGTTCCGCGCGGCCGTCCAGGCGGCGGTGGATGCGGAAGCTGGCAAGTAGGCTCAGTCCCCCGGTTTCCAGGTCAACTCGCCGTCACGTCTTCAGGCCCCATTTCCACCAGGATGCGATCACCGTCCAGCCGTGCGGGGTAACGCTTCAGCGGCCCCTTGGGCAGCCGATCTCGCGTGGCGCCGTCCAGGTCGTACACCGAACCGTGGCATGGGCAGTGGAAGTGCCGGTCGCGCTTGTCGTAGGCGACCGTGCATTGCTGGTGGGTGCAGGTTGGATCGAACGCGCGGACCGATTCGGGGCTGTCCCGGACCAGCATCAGTTGGGTGCCGCGGACCTTTATGATCACCCATCCGTCGACCTTGCGCAGCTTTTTGACCTTGTCCAGGTCGATGGCAAGCGGCGCGGCCACCGCCGGTGGGGCCTGGGCGAACAGCCGCCGCGGCGCGATGATGGCCAGACCCAACCCGGTTCCAAGTGTCTTTAAAAACATTCGTCGATCCGGCATGGAGCCTCCTGTTTACAGGAAACGGACCCGGTTCAGCGCCCGAACTAAACCATCAATGCGACGCGTTCGGTCGGGGCGCCGTCAGGATACCGGAACGGCACTTCGCGGACAACTGCTTGTCGGATGGCCGGGATGCGGCCGCCGAATTGACCGGCGCGGTGCGTGGGCTAGAATGGCGCGGTGAGAATCGTCGTCGGCGGAACGCCATCTTCGGGAAAATCGCGCGTCGTCTTGGCGCTGGCCAAGGCGGGTGGATTCGGCCACCTGGGGGTCGCGAAACTGGACTGCGTGACGACATCCGACGACGCGTTGTTCGCGGCGCGAGGGCTGGATGTGATGTGCCTGTTGGCTGGGCGGCATTGTCCGGACCATCTGCTGATGGAGCGCATGCCGGAAATCGATGCCTGGGCGGCGGCGCTGAAACTGGATACGTTGGCGATTGAAACCGCTGGGCTGTGCGGTCGATGCGCGCCCTATCTGGCAGGCGGGGTCGCGGTGTGTGTGGTCGATTGCACTGCGGGTGTGCGTGCACCTCGGAAGCTGGGCCCGCTGCTGACCGACGCCGACGTTATCGTGCTGTCCAAGGGCGATTTGGTGTCACAGGCCGAGCGCGAGATAATCGCTGCGGCGGTCGCCGGTCGTAACCCGGGTGCGGCGCGCGTGTGGTTCGATGGGATGACGGGCGAGGGTGCCTGGGAACTGGCACGAGCGGTACGTCAGCGGGCCGCCGGGTTGGACGGCGAGACATCCGCGTTGCGCACGCCGCTGCCTCAATTGTATTGTTCGTACTGCCTGGGGCGGTCCGAGGCCGGGATCCGGATGATGTAGCCGGTGCGGGGCGGTGGCCCCAAATCGGCAGGGAAGGGGGGGCCTGTTGGAGTTTGTCGCGATCCCGGAAGCGTTGGGGTTGGACCCCGAGCAGTGGTCCCTGGTGGTAGGTTTCCTGGCCTTTCGCGAAGAACCGGTCGCCCGCATCCCCCACCTGGTCCAGATGACACCGGATCGCGTGGACGCCGTGCTGCCCGATCTGGTGTCTCGCGACCTGGTGCGGCGCCGTGACACCGTCGAGGGGCCTCGCTACGGCTTGGTGCCGCTGGACGACTTGCTGGCGCGTGCCGCCGGTTCGGTTGATGACCCAGACCTGTTCGACCTGGAATCGGATTTGCTGCGGCGCGTGATCGAAACCCGCGGGATGCCGGGCGTCACCGTGATCAGTTCACGCGAGGACCGGGACCCGTCGCGGCGGGTGCCTGAAATCAGCCGATACGCCGACACGATGATGCCGTATATCGACTTGCGGCTTGGGACGCGGTGCAATCTGAACTGCGTGTATTGCCTGCTGGGGCACGAGGATCGTTACACGCGGACGGCCGCTGAGATCGTCGCGGACCTGGCGTTCGGGCGCGAGCGCAACCTGGAACGGGTGGCGTTGACCGGTGGCGAGCCCACGCTGCATCCGGACCTGCTAAAGATTTTGGCGGCGGCGCGCAAACTGGGATACCGCCAGATTACTCTGGTCACCAACGGGGTTACGCTGTCGATCCCCGGCGTGCTGGATCGGCTGGTGGCATCAGGTATTACGGCGGTTGGCATCTCGTTTGACACGCCCGACAAGGAAACTGCGGAAGCGTTGTGGCAGAGCCCGGTTTTCGATCGGGTCGTCGAGGCGTTTTCCGCAGTCGCACGTCACCCGCAACTGTTGCTTGGCAGCATAGCGGTCGTGACCCGGCGCAATGCTGCCCAGTTGCCCGACCTGGCGCGCTGGTGGGCCGATCGCAACGACGCCATGGACAACCTGTTCGTGCCGAACGTGGACTTCGTGATGCCGGAAGAAAACGCGTGGCATCACCGGGATGAATTGGTGCCCAGGTTGGTCGACGTCATAGGGTCGGTCCGCGAGGCGCTGGATATCGCTCACGCGCGCGGGTTGCCGCTGACGTTTCGGGGGTTTCCGCTGTGCCTGCTGCCGGGGCTTGAACGGTACTCGTTTGATCGGTACATGACGATATTCCGGCTGGTTCGCGGGCCGGGCGGCGACGTGTTCGACCGGACGGCGATCGACTTGCTGCGCGCCAAGGGGCCGCAGTGCCGGAAGTGCATATATTTCCGCGAATGCACCGGGGTGTCCAGAAGCTACGGCAACCTGTACGGGTACGATGAATTGGTCCCCGTTCCGAGGGCGCCATGAAGGTCGCGATAGTCGCCGGCGGGCAGGGTGCGGGCAAGACCTCGCTGCTGCTCCATGTGCTTCGTCATGCGCGGGTGGCGGGCATTCGCGGCGGCGTGTTCAAGGTCGATGCGCTGGAAGGTGGTGACGACGCGGTTTTTCGGGCGGCGGGCTTCGAGGCCGCCGGCCATGCCGCGGGCGACGTGTGCCCCGACCACGAGGCGATGGTGGTCCTGGGGCGTGCGTGGGACTGGGCGCTGGGGCTGGACCTGGACCTGTTGTGCATAGAAACTGCGGGTCTGTGCCACCGATGCTCGCCGTTTTTGAAGCGGGCGTTCGCGTTGTGCGTGGTCAGTGGGCTGTCGCACCTGGGCACGCCGGCGGGCATGCGACCGATGGTCGAATCGGCGGACTGCGTGGCGCTGACCAAGACGACGCTGATCAGCCCGGCCGAACGTCAGATATTTTCGGCGCGGTTGCGGGCGATTCAGCCGGCTGGGCGCGTGCTGACGGTGGATGGGTTGACCGGCGAAGGCACCGGGGACGTGGCGGCGGCGGTTCTGGCGGCGCGCGATATTCGGTTCATGGACGTCGAACCGCTGCGGTCGTCGCTGCCGATGGGATTTTGTCACTTCTGCCAAGGGATGGGGTCGGGGCATGTCTGACGCGGTGACGCTGGTGCTGGAGGCTGGGCGCGACAAGGCGGGGCGGCCCGAGGCGTGCGGCACGCTGACCTTTTCTGCCGGGCAGGTCGTCGCTATCGTTGGACCGACTGGGTCGGGCAAGACGCGGTTGCTGTCGGACCTGGAGCGGCTGTCGCCGGGCGATTCGCCGACGGCTCGGCGGGTGCGTCTGTCGGGCGTGGACCAGGCTCGGGTGGACGCGGGCTTCGCGGTTGGTCGCATCAGCCAGACTATGCAGTTCTTCCTGGACCTGACGGTGTCGGAATTCGTGGCGATGCACCGGGACGCCCGGGGCGTTGGGGGTTCGTCTGGGGGCTTCGGGGGCGATACGGTGCGGGATGCGGTGTCGGATGCGGTGTCGGATGCGGTGATCGCGGCGGCCAACACGCTGGCGGGCGAGCCGATGCGTGCGGACCAGCCGCTGGCGGCGCTGTCTGGTGGACAGGCGCGGGCGCTGATGGTTGCGGATCTGGTCCTGGTGGCCGACGCTCCGGTGCTGCTGATCGATGAAATCGAAAACGCGGGCATCGACAGGCATGCGGCGTTGGATTTCCTGGTCAAGCGGAATCGGTTGGTATTTTTGGCGACTCACGACCCACTGATTGCGTTGCGTGCGGACGTGCGGTTGGCGCTGGGCGAGGGTGGTATCCGGCAGGTGTTGGAAACGACTCCAGGCGAGCGCGACGTGGCCGTGCGGCTGGAAGTTGCCGACCGCGAGATCCGCAATATGCGCGAGCGTCTGCGGTGCGGTGATGTGCTGGGATAGGCAGGCGGCGCGGCGGCCGTGCGGCGGGCGTGCGGCTGGCGTGCGGCTGTATGTGCAGCCTGCGTATCGACTGTCGCTACTTGAGCATCAGCGCGTCCAGTGGCTTGCGGACCCTGTCGCGCGGCGTGTCGTCGGGGTGGCCCAGCGGTGTAAATGCGATGGGTTCGATACCTGGTGGCAGCGCCAGTACTTCGCGGGTCGCATCCGGGTCGAAATTGCACACCCAGCAGGTGCCCAGGCCCAGGTCGGTGGCGGCCAGCACTATGTGATCCATCACGATGGCCGCGTCGATTTTTGCGTGGTTTATTCCATCCTTGCGGACCCAGGCCTCGTCAGTGACCGCCAGCACTCCGATCACCCACGGCGGCTGGACAAACCAGGGGTGACGATAGATACGGGCAAGGTCTTCGCCGCGTTGCGCGGTCGACATCACGACCAGTCTAAACGGCTGTTTGTTGACCGCTGTCGGGGCCATACGTGCCGCCTCCAGCACGCGGGCCAGATCCGCGTCGTTGACCGGGTCGGGTCGGTAGGCGCGAACGCTTCGCCGTCGTTGGATCAGTTCCTGGAAATCCATTGTTCCTCCTGTGTGCGCGGTTCGTTTCGTCGTCGGGGGCCTATCTGTGCCGCCCACGGGTCTGATTCTAGCCTGAAGCGGCAGGCATGTAGGACTTGGTGTGTTTATTCAGGGCAGGCGCAGATGCCCGGGTCCGTGGTATCGTTCGCCGTCGCGCGCGTGGCCTGCGCATGATAGACAGGCAGTCGGGCGCGGCACAGTCGGGCGCGGCACAGTCGGGCGCGGCACAGTCGGGCGCGTTCATTAAGGTTTTGGCAAAGCCGGGGTGGTGGAACGGTAGACACAGGGGACTTAAAATCCCCTGGGAGCAATCCCGTGCGGGTTCGAGTCCCGCCCTCGGCACCAGTGACGACTTGGCTATCTACCGCGGCTTCAACTCAATCCAGCCCTGTTCTGGATCGTCCACGATTCGCGACACGATCAGGACTCGGTCCCCCAGGATCACCTCGTCGCCCGGCACGACGTCCTGGCTCCGCTCGGCCCCCGCTTCTTCGCCACGATGGACGATGATTAGGCGGGCCTTGGGGGGAGCCCCTTGGGGTGCAACGATGTAACTCACCGCGACCCCGTAAGCCCCCGCGTGCCACTGGGTGGACTCTGGAATCTTGACGTTTTCCATCTCGACTACCCCCTTCGCCGCCGCCGGTCGGTCGTCCGCCCGGCATGATGTGGATGCGACCAGCATTAGGCTCGGAACCAAGAGTACCCGTGCTGTGGATGCCAGTGTCATGTCTTACCTCGCGTTGATCTGAACCTGCCGGTAGTACTGTCGAAAGGTGCCCATGTCCAAGACCGGGCGCTGGTACTCCTTGCCCCAGGGGTTAAAGAGCTCGACCGTCCCCTTTTCCGCGTCGACGGAGACGACCGCATACGCGTGATTTGCATGGATGCCCTTGGAGGACATGGCATCCAGTGCATCCTCGTCGAAGTGCTTCTTGTCGAAGGTACCCGCAGTCATTGGACGACTGTTCCTGGCAGCCTCGTCCAGCAGCGTCAGCAGGTCTTCGTCCGACTTCGAAGCGGTCATAACTTTGGTCGTCCGATTCCCCGTCAAAGCCTCCATGGCGTCCTGGTTCTTCATTTTGTCGTTCATCTTGTTGCCCCGGATATCCTCGTACCCTCCCTTCAGTTTCGCCCAGGCCTTCTCTACCAGCATGACCCAGAGTTCCGGTCCGTCGTCCTTGGTGCGATCCCCCTCGCGGGCGTAAACGGGCTGGTCGTTCTGGACCGGGAAATGGTCGTCCACATGGACCTCGCCTCCTTCGTGGAAGGTCACAGTGTACGTTCCATCCCCGTTATCCTTGATCATGCGTCGAAGGACCGCGGGGTTGCGTTGCGCAAGGGCGCCCAGTGCCGCGATCAGATAGCAGTCCCCCAGCAACCCCTGGGCTACGTCGTTCAGATCGATGTCCGATGCGTCGTCCGCACCCTTCACGAATGGGCGGCCCTTGATCTGGCCGTACTCAGGGTTCTCAACGTGCTCCGTCTTCGCGCTGGGCTGTGCAGTGGGGTCTTTCAGCGGATCGACCTGTCCCGATGGCGTGTTTCCTGAGTCGGTTTTTTGCTTCCCGAACAGCCGATCGACCAGGCTCTGCAGCCCGCCACCCCCCTGTTTCCCCGCCTCAGTGCGGAACCCGGCCGGCTTCAGCATGTCGGCACCTTCCGCGTAACCTGTGCTGCGCAACCGATTCCGGAGGTCCTCCTGAGCTGCCTGTCTCGCGGAACGGGTTGCCTGACCTGTGGCGCCGGAGGTTTCATGTTTGCGGACCGTCTTTGGGGCTTCCAGCACGATCGCCTCCTGTCCTGCACCGGAGGGAGAGTCTCCTCGATTCCGAGAACACCAACGGACCCATTGTAGCGCGGATCCCTTGGCGGACGAGAACCCAATCCAGAACCACGACGGCCCAGGCCTGAGCCATCGGAGTAGGAATGGTAAGCCCTGGCCACCCCTCAACAGATTCGACATCTCGGGCCAGCTTTGGCACCATCAAACCAACTCGTTCCGTTTCATTTGGCAACTCCTCAAGCAAACTCATACTCTATGCAAAGACGCTGAAAAGGTATAATTTCTTACCATTACAAGTTTCGAGTTCGACGTGAAGAAGAGCAT
>CAZHDQ010000013.1:0-15165 GCA_964531595.1 uncultured Anaeromyxobacteraceae bacterium | reverse complement strand
ATGCGATGAAGAGCCCGAGAGGCACCAGGCCCAGCATCAGCAGCAGCACCGTAAGGACCGCAGCCAGGCGGGATCGGCCGCGTGTGAGCCGGGTGAGCCAGTTCATTACCGGCCGGGCCAGCGCAGCAAACCACGCCGCCAGAACGAGGGACTGCCACAGGGGCGCGATGATGAGCGCGGCCGCCACCACGAGCCCGAGGGTAATCCAGAGAAGGATGTCAGCACGCGACTCAGGTCCGTCAATCGATGGTCCATCCACGGATTTGTACTCCTGGCGAATGCGCTTCGGGGCTCGCTGGGTTGGTCGGTGCAACAAACGCGCCCTGGCAGCCTGGCGTGTGCGCGGCCACGGGAGCAAGGACCCAGCCGCACGTGAACTGAGTGACTCTCTATGGGTTTATCAGATCGAGCGGGTCCTGATAAGCATTACCGTGGCCCGGTGGACCAGCGGCAGCGGATCCGTTCCACGGAACCGTTCAATCTGATGGAACAGTCATCCATCTTGACTGGGCGTTACCGTGACCGGAGCCAACCCTGCGATTCCACTTTCCCCGATTCAATGGCATCTCGTCGCAGGCCTGACGGATGAAAAATAGAAATCTCTCCGCGATTGACCGACGTCACAAGCCCTGGTGCTATAAAACGACGGCGAGGGACCCTAGAAATCCATCCGGATATCGCCTCGGGGGGGCGGGGTGGTTATGTCGACGGCCTTCAGGGCCTGAACAGAACCAATGCGCGCGTAAGGGCCACGGTCATCTGCCGCGCCGATCGCACATCTTCGTCAACCCTTTGAACAGGCTCGAGAGGTTCGGCGCCTCCATCGAGGCAGTGGTCCGGCCGAGCTTGCAACGACGCATCATCATTGACTCCGAATGATCGCGTATCTCCCATCATCGCGGCAACGTGCCAACTGGTCCAGTCCTTCATGGCCTGACCTCCTACCCCAAATCAACCATTGCCGTTTGTTGTACGGGCGCCGTCGCAAGCGACTCGGCCAGTCCACTGCAAGTGCCGCGCCATCCCCTGCCGCCGACTAAGGGCCTGTGCAGAAGCAACTGCTCCATAACGAGAACGGTGAGGCGCTCGCCTGGCAAGGCACGAGGAGGGCGCAGACTGGCTCGTCTGTAACCGACAAGCAACGCAGCCAGGCGAGATGGATCGCCGCTCGTAGTGGAGCGGTTGTTTCGTAACAGGCCCTAAGTGGCGTCTGTCTGAGCCCCCAGGCTTGGGCCACCAACCGACAGCTCCCGGCGACACATCAGTCTGAATTGGTGCCAATAAAACGCCGGCGAGAAGCTGCTTGGCCCGTGGGAACCGTTTTACGGCGGATTTCTGAAAGGACTTCTTCTGAACGCTACAGGAGTCAGGCCTTCGCGGATCGCATAGCGGACCAAGTCGGCAACGCTTTCTAGTTTCAGTTTCCGCAGGATATTGCGCCGGTGAGTTTCCACGGTCTTGACGCTGACGTGCAGGCGCTTCCCGGTCTCGCGTGCTGAGTTGCCTTCGGCCAGCAGTTGCAATACTTCGCGCTCCCGCGGGGTCAGGCGGCCAGCAACCGGCTCGCCGCTGGCCACGGCAGGCCTGCGCGCGTACTCCTCGACGACCAGGCTCGCTACTCGCGGCGACAGGTACACCTGGCCTTCGGCCACCGAGCGAACCGCCCTAGCTACCTCCTCGAACGGCGAATCCTTGGGCAAATATCCAGACGCACCGGCTTCCAGCATCCCCAGGACATAGCGTTTGTCCACATGCATCGACAGCGCCAGAACCCGCACATCGGGGTGTTCGCGCCTTATCTGCCGAGTCGCCTCAATGCCGTTGAGTTCCGGCATCACAACGTCCATCAAAACCACGTCAGGCCGGATCTGCCCGACCAGTTCGACGGCAGCGCGCCCGTCCGCGGCCTCGCCGACAACCTCCATGTCTGACTCTCGATCCATCAGCCAACGCAGGCCTTCGCACAGGAGCCGATGATTGTCCACCAGGACTACCTTTATCACGACGCTCCTCCCCTGGGCCTCGCGACGCGGCGCACCCGCGTGGGCAGGTCCAAAACTACGGTGGTGCCGTGCCCATGGGACGACCGGACAGTCATTTGTCCGCCGAGGTATTTCACCCGCTCGCGGATGCTGAACAAACCGAAGACGTCCTTCCCGGCGACCTGCGGCCGGGCGGCTTCTGGCTCGAATCCGACTCCGTCGTCCGCGACTTCGACGCGGATCCGCCCCCGCTGTCCCGCTGCCACGACCTCGGCATGGGATGCCTGGGCGTGCTTGACAACGTTCGTCAACAACTCGCTCACCGACCGGAAGATCATGCTGGCTATCACCTCGTTCACATGGGGAAGCGGCGCGCGCACCCCCACCCGGACGGGCAGCCCGAAACGCCGCGTCAGGTTCTCGCCCAACCACTCCAGCGCAGGCCCAAGGCCTAACTCGTGGAGGATCGGCGGGCTTACCTCGAATGTCAGCGACCTCACGTCGCCGATGACCTGCCCGACCAACTCGACGACCTCATCCACATGTTTTCGGGCCTGGTCGTCAGCGGACAGGGCCAGAAGGACGTCGAGCCGCAACTTGATGACCGCCAGTGCCTGCCCGATGTGGTCATGCAGGTATAGCGCGATTTGCCGGCGCTCGCGTTCCTCGGTCGCCGCCAGTTCCGCGGCCAACATCTGCAACCGGTCCTGGTGCAGCGCCAGATCCCGGTCAGCCTCTTTCAATTCCACCAGCGCGCCAATGCGGGCGGCCACAGCACCAAGCAACCGGCGCTCCTCGGGCAAGAACGGTTGCCGCACCTCCCCCTGGGGCAAGGCCGTGTACCCGATTTCCAATTGGCCCACTGGGCGCTCGCGAACCAACACAGGCTCGCGCAGCCTAAACAAGGTTTCCTCGAATTCACCTGTCTGGTGGACATCGTCGCCCACCACCATGCGGACGCGTGCCCATTCCGGGAACCGCCACGCCTTGGGGACTTCATGGACAACACGTTCCAGGATGTCGGACAGCGAGGCCCGACGGTCCTCCGATGCCAGCGAGATGGCCAACATGCAGTCCAATTCCTTCATCCGTTCAACCAGTTCAGCAGAACGGACCGAAAGGACCGCATCGCGATCCCGCAGTTCCCGGACCTCGTTTGCCAGTCGCGCAGCCCCGCCGCCCGATCTCGCAACCAATCCTTTGTCCGGCTTGTCACACGGAGTAGACGTCAGTGATTTTTTTGGTCGGGTGCAACGCCCAGGCATAGCGGCCTCCCCGTTGCCACAGTGTAGCACGGGGGGCCGCCTCGCCCAGTCGGTTCCAGGTGACGCGCACGGCAATACTGGGACGTCAGCCCGGGTTATTCATGGAGCGTCGTCGCGAGACCGTCGAGACGACCCGGCTACAAGGCGCGGGGTGCAGGCGCGACTGAGCCTGTCTGGTGACAGGTGATTGGAGCGTCGGGGTCCCCGCAACGCAGCAGCCGGCGCCAGGGTCGGCGGTCGCAGCAGACGCGGGCGTGAATAACCCGGGGTCAGTCGGCCGCCTCGGCCACATCCAACCCTTCGGTGTCGCCGAGTTCCCGGCGAATGTTTCGGATCGTCGCCTTGGCATCACCAAACAGGAGCATCGTCTTCGGATTGTCATAGAGTGAGTTTTCAACGCCCGAGTATCCGGGGCGCTCGTTGAGGTTACAGACGATGACGCTGCTGGCCCGTGATGCCTCCAGGATCGGCATTCCGGAAAGCGGCGTATCCATTTCGGGGTCATTGGCAGCCGGGTTGACCACGTCGCATGCGCCAATGACCAGCACCACGTCGGTGGTCGGGAACGCTTCGTTGCTTTCGTCCAGTTCAATCAGTTTGTCGTAGTCGACGTCGGCCTCGGCCAGCAACACGTTCATGTGGCCAGGCATCCGACCGGCCACCGGGTGGACCGCAAACCGCACGTCCTTGCCCTGACCTTCCAAGAAATTGGTCAGGCGAACCACATCAAACTGCGCACGCGCCAGCGCCATGCCGTAACCCGGCACAACGATCACACGCTTGGCCTCCTGTAGACGTTGCACCGCCAACGGCAGACCGCCGCCGTCGCCTCGGGGAACAGGTTCGGCTTTCGGGGCATCCTCCACCGCGGAAGCGGCTGCGTCGGAAGGACCGGACATCGCGGGTGCGGCGGCGGCATCCTTCTTCTTTGAGCCCTTAGCCACGCCGCCCAGCAGTATGTTGGCTATCGACCGGTTCATCGCCTTCGACATGATTCGGGTCAGCACCAGACCGGACGCACCCACCAGGGACCCGACCACGACCAGCAGCGGGCTGCTCAGCACAAAACCAGTCATCGCCGCGGCAAGCCCAGAAAGGCTATTGAGCAGCGAGATCACGACAGGCATGTCGGCGCCGCCGACGGGGATCACGAACAACACGCCCAGCAATGACGCGGCGGCCGCAAAACCCCAAGTCGCCCCTCCCATCGCCAGGGGCTCAGTCAACCCGAAGGCCGCCAGCCAGCCCAGCACCAGAAGGGCTACCACAACTGCCCCATGCAGCACGTTGCGACCCCGCAACAAGATGGGCCGCCCAGGGATCAAGCCCTGGAGCTTCAGGAAGGCGACCACCGACCCGGCCAAGGTGATGGCACCGATCAAGACCGAAAGGAGGGTCGTCGTCGCCTCCGTCAGGCCCAATAAAATTGCCATCGTGCCAAGTACCGCGTTTTCGGAAAAGGCGGCGTGATGGAAGCAGGACAGCGCAACCAGCATCGATGCGCCACCGCCCATGCCGTTGAAAATCGCCACCATCTGCGGCATTGCCGTCATCGGCACTCGGTACGCGGCGAACAGGCCCACCGCGGCGCCAATCACCATGCCGGCAATGATGAAGGCCGGATCGAACGTCCCAGAACCTGTCAATGTCAGTAGCACCGCCAGCAACATGCCGATGGCGGACAGTCGGTTTCCGTTGCGCGCAGTAGGTACACGGCGCTGGAGGACCAGACCAACCACGAACAAAAGGGTCGCCAAGCCGAATCCAGCGTAGCGGGCCCAAATCAACATCGTTGAACTATCCATTACGCGGCTACCTCCTGCCAGTACCGGACTTGCGGAACATCTTCATCATCCGGTCGGTGACCGCGTAGCCGCCAACGACGTTGACCATCGCCATCGCCACCGCCACCAACCCCAGCAGGTTCGCGACGTCCGGGGAGGCCTTCTGCGTCGCGAAAAGGGCACCCACGATCGTGATCCCCGAAATCGCGTTCGTCATCGACATCAAAGGGGTGTGGAGCATCGGCGGCACCTGACGGATCAGGACAACCCCAACCCCCAGAGCCACCACGAAAATCACCAGCATCACAACCAGGCCGTCCATCATCCTTCTCCCATCGCCGCCAGGGCCCGCTTGAAGTGGATCTCTTTGCCCATCGTGACCAGGGATTCCTGGACGATCTGGTCGTCGAAGTCCGGCGTCGGGCCCTTCTTGAACAGGTTTTCGACGAAATAAACCATGTTGTTCGCGTACAGCCAGCTCGCGTGGACCGGCAGGCGGCCGGGGATGTTCTGGATACCGCAGATCGTGACGTCGTTGACAACAACCTCGCGCCCGGGAACCGTCGCTTCGCAGTTGCCGCCCTGGTCCACCGATACGTCCACAATCACGGTGCCCGGCTTCATCGACTCGATCATTGCCCGCGTCACCAGAACCGGCGCTAGCTCGCCTGGGACCAGCGCGCACAGGATAATGATGTCGGCCTTGGCCACGAACGGGGCAATCGCCTCGCGCTCCTTGGCGAGCCACTCACTCGACAACGCCTTGGCGTACCCACCCGGGGCGATAGCGATTTCTTCGGGCACATCGAACCCTTCGTTCTTGGCGCCGAGGCTCTGCGCTTCGGTCCGTGCGTTCGGGCGGATATCCCAGGCACGCACGACGGCGCCCAAGCGCTTGGCAGTCGCTACGGCTTGCAGGCCGACGACACCGGTACCAACGACCAGCACTTCCGCAGGCTTGATGGTCCCGATCGCGGTGCCGATCATCGGCAGGAAGCGCGGCAGGATCGTGGCGGCCTGCAGCACCGAACGGTAGCCGGTGCAAGTGCTCATCGACGTCAGTGCGTCCATGCGCTGGGCCCGCGTGATGCGCGGGATCCCGTCCATCGTAAATGACGTGATGTTGCGGTCGCGCAGCTTGCGGACCATCGCGTGGGACTCGGGCGCCGCCGGGTGCAGGAACGTAATCAGCATCGCACCTTCACGCATCAGGTCGACTTCGTGCTTGCCGGCCTTTTCGTTGAACATGGGCTGCTTGACCTTCAGCACCAAGTCGGCCTGGGCGAACAGCGACGGGGCGTCCGCAACGATGCGTGCACCAGCCGCTTCGTAGTCAGCATCGGACGCGAAAACACCGCGACCAGCGCCGCTCTCGACTACCACTTCGTGCCCCATGGTCACGTACTTGCGCACTGCCTCCGGAGTAGCTGCCACCCGCCGTTCGTCAGGCATGATCTCTTTGGGAATCGCGATCTTCATGGAACCCTCCTTCGATCGAGCGCGTGCCGATGGGCGCCCGACCTTGCCTGGTGTCAGCGGGAGCCTTCGGTCCTGTACCGAAGGGCCGCCGCGGAGATTGGTTTCCCGCAGCCGCGCCGGATAAGGCCCGTCCAGGGTCCCCGGCCGACGACAGCGGTAGGGTGTACCGGAGAGCGGCGAAAATCAAGCGCGACCTGAGGGGCGGATGTCTAAATGATGACAAAAGGAACGGGGCACCAGCGGTGCGCCGCATGCCCCGCTAGCGGATGGCGATTCCGGGGGCTGGGAAGCCTCCGCAAAACGCGCGTACTTCGGCGGCGATGCGGTCCAGCGCGGCTTCGTCCTCGACGACCGTGACCACGCGACCGAACCAGTCCGCGATACGGGCCATCTCGGGTTCCTTCATGCCACGGCTGGTCACAGCGGCGGTTCCCAAGCGCAGGCCGCTTGGGTCGAACGGTTTGCGCGGGTCGTTCGGTACGGTGTTGTAGTTGCACTCCAGGCCGGCCCGATCCAGCGCCCTGGCGAACGCCTTGCCGGTCATGCCCCGGGTCGTGACGTCCATCAAAATCAGGTGATTGTCGGTGCCACCGGACACCAGTTTGAAGCCGTGGGCCGCCAGTTCTGCGGCGAGAGCCCGGGCGTTTCGCACGATCTGATGGGCGTACTCACGGAACGCAGGTGTAGCCGCTTCGGACAGCGCGACCGCAATCCCGGCCGTCGTGTGGTTGTGTGGCCCCCCTTGCAGTCCCGGAAACACCGCCTTGTCGATTTCCTTCGCAAACGTCTCACGGCACAGCAGCATCGCGCCGCGCGGTCCGCGTAGAGTCTTGTGCGTCGTCGTGGACACGATGTCCGCGTACGGCACCGGGCTGGGATGCGCACCCCCAGCGACCAAGCCCGCGATGTGAGCCATGTCGACTAACAGCCGCGCACCGACCTCGTCGGCGATGGCGCGGAATTTCGCGAAGTCGATGATGCGCGGGTATGCGGTCGTGCCTGCGATCAGCAACTTCGGGCGCTCGGCGAGGGCCAGTGCCCGAACCGCGTCGTAGTCGATCAAGCCGGTCTCGGAGTCGACGCCGTACTGCACCGCGTTAAACCACGCGCCGGTGACCGAGACCTTCCAACCGTGTGTCAGGTGGCCGCCTGCGGGCAGTGCCATGCCCATGACCTTGTCGCCGGGCCGCATTGTCGCGAAGTAAACCGCCAGGTTGGCCGGGCTGCCCGAGTACGGCTGGACGTTTGCGTGGTCGGCGCCAAACAGAGACTTCGCCCGGGTGACGGCCAGCGTTTCCAGCGGGTCGACGCACTGCTGCCCTTCGTAGTACCGCTTGCCGGCGTAGCCTTCCGAATACTTGTTGGTGAAAACGGAACCGGTCGCTTCCAGCACCGCCCGCGACACGTAGTTTTCGCTGGCGATCAGCCGGATCTTTTCGAATTCGCGCCGTTCCTCGGCGGCCACCAGGGCCGCGACTTCGGGGTCGACCTGCTGCAACGTGGGTTCTGACATCTTGTCCTCCAACTCAATCGTCTTTGGGCTTCCCGGCCGCCAGGGCAAAATTCCGCATAGCGCAGTACTTCTCGCCACACATCGAGCAGTATTTTGATTTCCGGTGTTCGGGCGCGCCCAGCGTTTCGTCGTGGTATTCCCGCGCCCGGTCCGGGTCCAGCGCAAGCGCGAATTGCCGGTCCCAGTCGAATGCGAATCGGGCCCTGGCCATCGCGTCGTCGCGGTCCCGCGCACCCGGGTGGCCGCGGGCGACATCGGCAGCGTGCGCGGCGATCCGGAACGCGACAAGCCCGTTGCGCACGTCCTCGGCGTTGGGTAGGCCCAGGTGTTCCTTGGGCGTGACGTAGCAAAGGAAGTCCGCACCCGCCCACGCAGCGACCGTCGCCCCGATTGCGCCGGTGATGTGGTCGTAGCCCGGGGCGATGTCGGTCACCAGCGGCCCCAGCACGTAGAACGGTGCGCCGTCACAGACCGCCTTTTGACGCTTTATATTGTCCGCGATCTGGTCCAGCGGGACGTGGCCCGGCCCCTCGATCATCACCTGGACGTCGCGTGCCCAGGCACGCCGCGTCAGTTCGCCCAGCGTGTCCAGTTCCGCGAACTGCGCCGCATCGGAAGCATCGTGTAGGCAACCGGGCCGCAGTCCGTCGCCCAACGACAGAGTGACGTCGTGGCGGGCCGCGATGTCCAGCACGCGGTCGTAATGTTCGTAGTACGGGTTCTCGCGATCGTGGGCCTCCATCCAGCGGGCGATCAGCGCGCCGCCGCGGCTGACGATGCCGGTGAGACGCCCTCGTACCAGCGCCGTGTGCGCGCGCCGGATACCCGCGTGGACCGTCATGAAGTCAACGCCCTGCTCGGCTTGGCGCTGAATGACCGCAAAGAAGTCGTCGACGGACAGGTCGGCCACATCGGCGACTGGGTCGACCGCCTGGTACATGGGCACCGTACCCAGTGGCGCCGGGCACGCGTCCAGGACGGCCGCACGCACCGCGTCGATGTCGGAGCCTGTCGACAGATCCATGACCGCGTCCGCACCGTATTTCAGCGCGACCAGCACCTTCTCGACCTCGTCGGTCAGGCAGGAAGATGTTGGCGACCGGCCCAGGTTGACGTTGACCTTGACCCGCGTGCCGCGGCCGAAACCGACCGGGTGCAGGTTGCGGTGGGCGGGGTTCGCGGGGATCACAACGTGTCCTACCGCAACTGCGGCCTGGACGGATTCGGGGGACAGCCCCTCGTCCGCCGCGACCATCGCCATCGCGTCCGTAATCCGTCCAGCGCGGGCCGCCGCCCGCTGGGTTATTCCCGCACCACGGTTCATCGGCATCCAGCCTCCATGTAATAATCATCCGGAGGCGGACCATAGCGCGTTTGATCGGGCCGAGCAAGAATGTGAACAGCCCCGAATCCCCCGCCTTGGCAGGACTTCGCCTTCGCGATCCAGGGTCCATCGCGACGTCACCTTAGCCGATTCGTGTCCTACATAGCGGGGGCATCAAGGGCGTTGTCGGAGCCGCGAATTGCACGTGTGGGTCGATCCGGCGACCATTTTATAACTTGGAACCGGCCCGTCATCGGGGCAGGCGGCGGGCGAAGGCGTCCAGCAACGCCCTTGCCTTTGGGTCAGCCGGATTGGGGCCGTCGATATTATAGGACATCGCGACCCGAGCGGTCCGGACAAAGGCCGGCGCATCGGAGGCACCGCCCCAGATCGTGATCGTGACCGACGTATCGGGATCCAGGTCGAACGTCGCGATGACCGAGGGGGCACCGGTCCCGTCCAACGGCACCAAAACTGACCGTAACACGGCGCCCTGCTTGGTTCCGGGCCATAACCGAGGACCGAACGCGCGCCACAGGGCGCCCAACCAGTCCGCGTCATCGCTACCGACATCAGCGTCCATCGCGTCGGCCACCCGGGACAGCCACAAACGATCACCGGAAACGCCTGGGTGCGCGTCGCCCCCCAGCAGGTGGCGACCGCAAAATAGCGCGTCTTCGAGACGCTGGCCGCCGATTAGGAATACCTGGATCACCAAGGCCGTGCCATCGGACGGCCGCCACCCGACTACCCGGTCCCCCACGACGGCCAAGGTCCGCGTCGCACCCGGCGGGCCGCCCGCTTCAACATCTGCCAAGTAGGTGGCCAGCTTCTGGGCGTCGGGGACCGCTTCGACGGGCAGGGACCACTCGACCACCGCGTCCAGGAACGCTCGGGCCGCCTCCAGGACCATCCCGTCATCGATCGACAGGTCCGTCAGCGTACCGCGAACCGGTTCGTCCAAACGGTCCAGCCGCAGTCGCGCCTGCGCACGACCGTCCGGAGAGGCGAGGACTACGTAGAATCCGTGGCCGTCGGGGTCGGGTTGAAAGCCTGCAACATCTGCCGTCTGTCGGCACAGCCCCATTCGCGCGGCCAGCGCCAGCCGCTGGTCCGGTGTTGCGTTCCAGGTCGTCCCTGGGCTGGTCCGTAGTGCCGCCAGGATGTCGTCAACCCTTTCGGGCGCTGCACCATTGGCGACCAGCACCTGCCGTGGGTCGCGTCTGGAGGTCCGGGGACGGGTGCGTGCTTCGTCAGGCCGCTCGTCGAACAGTTCCCGGCGAAAACAAACCGCGTTCAGGGTGCATGCCTCGCATTCGGGCTGCATCCGGACGCTGGCGTCGATCATGTGGTCGTACATGTGAACGAACCGGTCCTGGTCCCGGAAGTTTTCCAGCACCGGAACGCGGTCCCGAATGTAGACGAGGTCTGCGTCTAGGTGCTCGTAGCCCGGGACGAGACACATCGGGAAGCTCCGGTGGATGGCCGGGAAGGGGTGCGGCCAGCCCTTGTACAGCGTGATGAGCGCGTCGAGCAGGTCGTCCCCGGCGACGCCCAGCTTCGGGGTGTTCGTTGAGCAGCGTTTGATCGTCACCAGACTCAGCGCGTCGCCCAGGTGGTCCGCGGCGTGTTGGATGGCATCGCCCAAGCGCGTGTGGTTGAAGGCGCTGACGACGACGTTGACGTTGCAGTAAGCACGCCCCTCGGCGCGCAGGTTGTCCATGGCCTGGAGCAACATCCTGAAACCCGTGGGCTTCGCACCAGTGATGGCCAGGTACGTTGCCTCGTCAGGGTACGGGAAGGACAGTTCCACGGCCTTAAGGCCGGCGTCGAGGCAAGCAGCCAGAAAACGCCGATCGGCGAACCGCAGGCCGTTCGTGGAAACGCGCATCTCCAGGCCCAGGCCGGTGCCGTACGCGACCAGATCGACGAAATCCCGACGCAGCGTGGCCTCGGCACCCATGAACACCACGGCCCGCACAGACTGTGACGCCTGCCGGAGCAGCGCGAACACATCGTCCGCTGGGACGTCGCGCAGCCCGCCGCGCTCGCCCTCGAAGCAGTAAACGCAGCGGTGCTGGCAGCGCGTACTGGTGTTGATGGCGAAGTGGCTGTCCGGCCCACCGGCGCCCGCCATCCACGACACGATCCGAGACAAATCGGCAGGCCCCCGGCCCGGACGCTCGGCGCGATCTGAGTTCATCGGGGCGTCCCTTCCCGACCGTTTGTGGCGGTCGCCTCGTCCCAGTGGGCTTCCAGCCAGGCGAGGGTCCGTGCGATGCCATCACGGAGCGGCGTGTGCGGCGTCCACCCCAACAGCCGCTGGATCCGATCGTTTGCGAACGTCTTGACCAGTGCGCCGTCCGGCATGTCAGTATCGTACACGATGCCGCCTTCGAAACCGACGACATCGCGGATCAGCGCCGCCAGCGCGGCGATCGTCAGACCTTCGCCCAGGCTGACGTTCAGAGGGGACTCGTCGTCGTAGTGATCGGCCGCCAACACGACCGCCTCCGCGGCGTCTTCGACAAACAGCCATTCACGGATCGGCCGCCCGGTGCCCCAGACCACGACGTGCGGCGCCCCGCCACGCTGCGCCTCGACGAACTTGCGCAGCAGCGCCGCCAGCCCGTGTGAACGGTCGGGGTGGAAGTGTTCCGCCGGTCCGTACAGGTTCGTCATCAGCAGGTGGACCGACGAAAACCCGTGCTGCCGCCGGTAGCAAGCTCCCTGGACGACCTGGGCCTTGCGGGCGAAGCCGTATGCCACGACCGAATCGTGCAGCGGGCCAGCCCAGTAGTCGTTTTCGGACAGCACGCCATCCGCGGTTCCCGGGTATGAGCACGCCGCGACGACGTTGACGTACTTGACGACCCCGGCCTCGCGCGCCGCGTGCAGCGTGTTCAATCCCATCAGCAGATTGTCGCGGTAGATGTCTGCCGGATACAGGCGCTGGTAGGCCAGTCCGCCTTGCCGGGCCGCGCAGTTGATCGCTATTTCCGGTCGGGCCTCCTCGAAGAACCGCGCCGCACTATCGGCATCGCGAAAGTCCCAGCCGTCGGCCGTCCGTGGCACGACAGGTGCGATGCCCCGTGCCGCGAGCGCCTGGACTACGTGCCGGCCCAGGAATCCGCCGCCGCCCAGAACCGCCACACGCGTGTCCTGTCGAAGCACCCCCATGCGTCACCCCTTGTCCGCGATGCCGTCGCCACCCAGCACGGCCATGGCGCGGATCAGCTCGTCGATCCCCTGGTCCATCGAGATCTCGGTCGCGAAACCCAAACCACGAATACGCGCGTAGGACACATCGTAGTCCCGGCAATCCTCGTCTTGGCCGATGTCTGCGAAGTGCAGGAAGAATGGCACGCGCTCGCGCACCTTCAAGGCGATGTCCTCCTTGGTCAGGTTCATCGACTCGTGCCCGACGTTGAAAGGTTGGCCCGCCATGATGTCAATGCGTTCCAGTGCGAACAGGATCGCCCGCATCATATCGCGGACCCCGATGAACGTCCGGCGAAAGTGCCGCTCGTATACGATCAACTGCTTGTCGATGACCGCTTGGCGAACAAAATCGTTGACCAGCAGGTCCAGGCGCATCCGGGGCGAAACCCCGAAGCCGGTCGCGAAGCGTAGCGCGGTCGCCCGGGGGTGGGTCAGGCACAAAACCTCGGCCTCAGCCTTGGTGATCGCGTAAAGCGAAATGGGGTTCAGCGGGCTCTCCTCGGTGCAAGATGCCGCGACGGCCCCGTAGTTGCTGCCGCTGGACGCGTAAACCAGTGCCTGCTCCGGCGACAGCGCCTCGACAACGCTGCGTGTCCCTTCAACATTGATGTCTTGCGCCAATTTCGGGTATTTGCGGCAGGCCGGGAACCCGACGATCGCCGCCAGGTGAACCACGGCGTCGACGTCTCGGACCAGTAATCGCACCAAGTCGTGGTCTCGAACGTCCCCATGCACGAACCTGAACCGTGTGTCGAAGAAGCAGGCGAGCAGCCCGTGGCCTCCGTGGTGCAGCGCGTCCAGCACGATGATCTCGTGGCCCTTGGAAAGCAGCACGGGGCACAGCACTGACCCCACGAAGCCCGCGCCGCCGGTCACCAGGATCCGCATATCACCCTCCCCGTTGTTCTACTTCCAGCCCAGGCGGAACGCTGCAATATCACGCACAAGCGCGAGTCCCGCAGCCAGCACGCGAACGTTCGTCGCGCCGGCCTGTCGGTGGTCGGTAGTGATCGGGACCTCGACCACGCGCAACCCGCGTAGCAGCGCCTTCGCCGGGATCTCGACCTCGTACGAGTAGTTGTCAGACCTGATCGCAATCATCCGCATCGCGTCAGCACCCCAGGCCTTCATGCCCGCCTGCACGTCGGTCATGCGACGTCCGAACAACAGCGATGCGAAGGCGCTGACCGCCTTGTTGCCCATGGTCCGGACGACCGGGGTGCTGCCCGGCAGGCGGGTCGATCCCGCCAAAAACCGCGTGCCCAGCACGACGTCGGCCTGCCCCCGACGGATCGGATCAACCAGACGGGGCAGTTCCTCGGGCAGGAACTGGAGGTCAGCGTCGATCTGTGCGTGTATTGGGGCGGTGGCGTGGGCGATGCCGACTTGAATCGCGTGGCCCTTGCCCCGATCATCCGGATTGCGGACGCAGCGAATCGCAGGGTTCCCGGCCGCCATAGCCTCGACCCGGTCGGCCGTCGCGTCAGTCCCCCCGGCGACCACCAGCACCTCGCAGGTCCCCGGATAGACCGCAAGGACCCTGCGAACGCAGGCTTCAATGGTGTCGGCCTCGTTCAGCGCCGCCACGATCACGGAGATTTCGGGCCGATCCATGGGTTTCGTGTCACCCCCTGCAGGCACCTTCGACGAAGTGGCGGACCTCGTCCCACGAGGCCGGGACCTCGGTCAGCGCGCGCACCTTGTCGGTCCGGATCCGGTAGACCTGGGATGGCGCAGCCGGGTCCACATGTACGTCCTTTGCCCCAAACATTTCGAGCACCTGCGTAAACGGAACGCTTCCCGCACCGCAGACGTTGTAGACCTGGCCGGAGGGTGCCCGCACGATCAATTCACAGACCATACGCGCCATGGTCCTGGTGTCCAGGAAGGGCATCTCGGACGTCGCTGCGATCCGCAAAGGCAGTCCGTGCAGCAAGTCGAAAACGGGCCCCTTGCGCAGATGCGGTCCGACCATCTGGCCCAGCCTAAACACCTGCCAAGATGGCGCCTGCCGCATCACACACAGTTCGGCCAACCGCTTGTGGAAGCCGTAAGGGCCCAGGCGGGCCAGGTCGATAGCCGCGTTCTCATCCGTGGCGTCCTCGCGGGCCGGATCGTCGTACACATCGACCGTCGATACCAGCACATAGTGCCGGCAGGAAAAATCGGCCAGCGAGCGAACCACCGAACGGACACTGGCGTCGAAATCGGCCGCCGGGTCGCGCTCGGCCAGGTAGCGTCGGGCGTTGCCGTTCGCGTTGATGACGATATCGAATGGCCTGCCAGCCATGTGGGAGTAGTCGCCGCGCCCGACCGCGGTCACGTCCCAACCGGCTCGACGGGCCGCTTGGCAGATCGCCGAGCCCACGAAGCCGCGGCCGCCAATCACCAGACAGTTATTGGGTTCGCGCGTCTTCATTCCGAGGTCGAGCATACCCCTGGCGCGGCGCCCGAAGCAACCGCGACCATTTTGGCCGCCCGCCGTGATCCACCGTCACATTTTCTACATATTGAAATCATTGAGCATGCCCCAGTCGTAGTTTCACCAATCCAGTGAGGGGTCCGGTCGGGGTGGCCGGCTCCGCTCCGGATCCCC
>CAZHDQ010000012.1:0-15545 GCA_964531595.1 uncultured Anaeromyxobacteraceae bacterium | reverse complement strand
ACCGTCGCGGATCAAGCCCAGAATCGGCGGTCCGCCCGCGCGTAGGTGAGCGTCGATGGCCGCTTCCTGGACCCCGTCGATGCGAATCGCGATGCCGAAGGAGGGGATCGGATGGGCTGGCAACGTCCCGCCGCCGGCCTCGGCAGTCGTTGGGACGACTTCAAGTCGGACCCTGTCTGGCAGACCCGCCGCGCGTGCCCTGCGGATCATCGAACGGCACCGGCGGCGAACGTCGTCAGGCGACAGGCGTAGTGCGGCGAGTGCCGGGATTTTGTCCAGATCCCCGGCCAAGTGCCGTCGCAAAACTGCTTCAAGAACCCCAAGGGTCAGTTTGTCGACGCGCAGGGCACGCATCAGTGGGTGTGACCGTAACCTGGCGATCCATGCCTCGCGTCCCAAAATAATGCCGGCCTGTGGCCCGCCCAGTAGCTTGTCGCCCGAAACACAGACGACGTCGGCACTGGCGGCCAGGATTTCGGACGGGCCGGGTTCGTCGTCAGCAGGGACGCCCTGTGGGGAAACCAGGCCACTGCCCAGGTCGACGACTGCCGGCAGGCCGTGTTCGTGTGCCAAAGCGGCCATCGTGGCGACGTCCACTTCCTCGACAAAGCCGGTCATCCGGAAGTTCGAACGGTGCGCCTTGAACAGCACGGCGGTGTCCGGCCCGATCGCCGCCTGGTAGTCGGCCAGTCGGGTTCGGTTGGTGGTTCCGACCTCGACCAGACGTGCCCCCGATGTCGCCATGACCTCGGGTATGCGGAAACCCCCACCGATTTCGACCAGTTCACCGCGGGATACGACGACCTCGCGACGATATCCGAGGGCTGTCAGTGCAAGCAACACCGCCGCCGCGCAGTTATTGACGACCAGGGCTGCCTCGGCCGCCGGGACCACCCGCAGCAGCAGTCCGGCGGCGTGATCGTTTCGGGACCCGCGCTTTCGGGCGTCGACATCGAATTCCAGGTTGCAGTAGCCGGCGGCGCGATCGCGTACCTCGTCCAGCCACTCGGGCGCCAACGGTGCACGACCCAGGTTTGTGTGCAGCACGATCCCGGTCAGGTTGACGACTGGGCGCAGGGTTCCGTCGCTCCGCTGGTCCACCCGGGCCAGCGCTGCAAAAGCCACGGCCTCTGGTGTGGATTCGGCGTCGTCTAATTCAGCGCCCGCGCGGATCTGCCGCCGCAGGTCGTCCAGCACCTCGCGGACGGCCGAAACGACGTTCGCCCGCCGCGCATCATTGAAGGGAGTACCCACAGGGGGCAACGAGCCCACCGGCAACCGGGTGAGCACGCGATCGACCGAGGGGAGCCGCTTGTATCGTTCGCTGGTTCGCATGGCGCCAGATGATGCCACGCACCCCGTCGAAAAGAAATGGAAACGGTTCCCCCAAATCCACCGTCAGCCGTGCGCGTACGGCATGTCCTTCCCCATACGTTACAATGCGGGCGTCCGGGGAGGGAACCCATGTCCAAGGCATTGCCGATGACCCGCGCCGAGATGACCGCTCGGGGGTGGGACGCCCTGGACGTCCTGGTAGTTACGGGCGATGCGTACGTCGACCATCCATCGTTTGGCACCGCGATGATCACCCGCGTTCTGGACGCCGAGGGGTTGCGGGTTGGCGTGGTCGCTCAGCCCGATTGGCGCGATCCCGCATCGCTTACGCCCATGGGGCGGCCGCGGCTGTTCGTCGGGATAACTGCTGGAAATCTGGATTCAATGCTGGCCCACCACACGGCAGCGCGTCACCGTCGCCGTGAGGATTCTTACTCCGAAGGCGGCACGGCCGGAAAACGCCCCGATTTCGCGACGGTCGTGTACGCACAATTGGCCCGCGCGGCCTTTCCAGGGCTGCCGGTAGTGCTGGGGGGCATCGAGGCGTCGTTGCGTCGGATCGCCCACTTCGACTACTGGCAAGATCGCATGCGGCCATCGATCCTGTCGGATTCCAAGGCGGAACTGCTGGTTTACGGTATGGGAGAAGCGGCGATTCGCGAGGTTGCGCGGCGCCTGACTGCCGGCACCGCAGATCTGTCGGGTATTCCGGGGACCGCCAGGATGCTGGGCGCCCGCGAAACTGCTGAGTTGGACTTCCAGGGTCTGGTTGAACTGCCGTCGTGGGATGCACTGCGCGCTGACCCGGCCTTGATCCTGCCGTTGACCAAGTCGACCGAGGCCGAGCAGAACCCGGACTGCGGCCGCCCGCTCATCCAGCGCCACGGAGATCGGGCCGTGCGCGTCGAACCGCCTGCCCCGCCGTCCCCACAGGGCGAACTGGACCGCTTTTACGACCTGCCGTTCACCCGCCTTCCGCACCCTTCGTATCAAGGCGCCATCCCTGCCTACGCGATGATCCGGGATTCGATCACCGCGCTACGTGGATGCCCAGGCGGGTGCGCGTTCTGTGCCTTGGGCCTGCACCAGGGCCGGCGTTTGGCGTGGCGTTCGCGCGAATCTGTGTTGCGGGAGGTGGCTGCGGTGGCCGCTACGCCGGGGTTCAAGGGCACAGTCACGGATGTCGGTGGGCCGACCGCGAACCTGTACGGATGCCGCAACGAATCGGACGCGTGCCGCCACTGCCGCCGTGCATCGTGCCTTTACCCCACGATTTGTCGCCATTTTGTTGTGGATGGCCGCCAGTGGGCGAACCTGTTGCACGCCGCGTCCCGGGTGCCCGGGGTCCGCCACGTCTTCGTAGGGTCGGGCGTTCGGATGGACGTCGCGCTGCGGACGCCAGAAACCTTGAAGCAACTGGCAAGCCGCCATGTTTCAGGCCGGCTCAAGGTGGCGCCCGAACACATGGACCCTGACACGTTGCGTCGTATGCGCAAACCGGGACCCGAGGTGTTCGCGCAGTTTAGACAGGCGTTTACGGAGGCCAGCCGGCAGGCGGGCAAGCGCCAGGCGCTGGTGCCCTATTTCATCAGCAGTTTTCCTGGGTGCGACGACGCGGCGATGGCCCGGGTCGAATCGTTCCTGAAGGCCGAGGGCTGGGTGTTGGAACAGGTTCAGGATTTCATCCCGCTGCCGATGACCGCGGCCGCGGCGATGTACGTCACGGGATGCGACTACGACACTGGTCGGCCAATCCCGGTTGCACGCGGCTTGGCTCAGCGGCGTCGCCAAGTGGAAAAATTGGTGCGCCCGCCTTCCGGGCGCCCAGGGGCATCGAAACATCGCCATATCGATAGTGGCGGACCCGGGGGAAGGGCAGGACCTGGCCGGCAGTCCCGTAAGCGCCGCTGATCGACCATCTTCGCTTCTGGACACATTCCGCCAACGGCATACTTGACTAAACTGCTCCGAGTTTCCATCTTGCTCGTGCCGGATGGCCGATTGGCAGGCCGGTTGTGAGATAGGTTGTTGCCACCGGAGGATCTTCATGAGCGATGTCACCCGCACCGAAACCACCGACCAGGAAACCCACGTCGTCCAAGTACTGACGGACGAGACGTTCGAAGCGGATGTGGTCGGGTCCGAAATGCCGGTTTTCGTAGACTTTTGGGCCCCTTGGTGCGGACCGTGCCGGATGGTCGCACCGATTGTCGAGGAACTGGCCAAGGAATACGCAGGCCGGATCAAGTTCGCCAAACTGGACACCGACCAGAACCCCGGCGTCTCTGGTGCATTGGGTATCCAGTCGATCCCGACGCTGGTTCTGTTCCAAGGAAACAAGGTGCTGGACTACCGGATCGGCGTCGTGCAGCGCGAGGAGTTCCGCAGCATGTTCGACGGCGCGCTGGAAAAGTTGGCGAACCCGCCCACCGAGGCGTAGCAGACAGAACGCGGGTCTGCGTTCCGACAAGTGACACCGTCCTTGCGAGCGTAATTCCCAGGATCCACCTGTATTAGGCAGCCACCACGGCCGGCGGTGGGTTCTGGGATTCCCGCTATTTTTGTGCCGTTCATCCATTTCACTATAAACTCGGAGCAACTGCCTCAAAGAGGTCTTGGATGGAACATCCGGCCGACTGGTACCAACCACCATTTAACCTAGTGGAATTGTGGGAAAATACCGTGGCGAAGCACGGTTCTCGACCGCTGTTCGGGGTGCGCGACGACGACGGGCGCTATCGCTGGACCTCATACGGTGAAACCGCTCGGCGCGTCGATGACGTGCGCGCGGGCCTGTCGATGGCCGGCATCGTTCGGGGGGACGCGGTGGGACTGATCGCCGGCAACCGACCGGAATGGGCCGTGGCGGCGTTCGCGGTGTTCGGACTGGGTGCGCGTTTCGTACCGATGTACGAAGCGGAACTGCCCAAGGTGTGGCGGTACATCCTGCGCGACGCCGGCGTCAAGGTGTTGTTCGTCGCAAACCAGGCCGTGCGCGACGCGCTGGGTGACGTGTCGGACCTGCCAGAGCTAAAGCGCGTGCTGGTCATTGACGGAAACGGCGAGGATTCGATGGGCGCCTTGGAACGCGCTGGCCGCCAACTGCCGGTCGCGTCAATCCGCCCGGAAATCCACGATATCGCCAGCCTTATCTACACGTCTGGCACGACCGGCGACCCCAAGGGCGTGCTGCTGACGCACGGCAACTTCACGACCAATGTGCAGGCTGGCCATCGGATCTACCCGGACATGCGCTACACCGATCGCAGCCTGTCGATCCTGCCCTGGGGGCACGTCTATGGACAGACGGCCGAGTTGTACCTGTTTACGTCGTTTGGCGGGTCGATCGGCATCGCAGGCGGACCATTGACGGTCGCCACGGACCTGGCCGAGGTGCGCCCGACCTACCTGATCGCGGTGCCGCGGGTGTTCAACCGGATCTACGACGCGATATGGCAGAAAATCCGTGAAGAGGGCGGCATCAAGCAAAAACTGTTCGAGGCGGCGGTCGCGGCGGCTCGCGAACACATGGAAACTGGCAGGGGGGGCCTGAAGTACCGGCTGCTGGACCGCATCGTGCTGCAAAAGGTGCGCGATCGCTTCGGCGGGCGGCTGAAAGGCTCGTTGACCGGCAGTGCCAAAATGAATCCCGAGGTTGCTCGCTTCTTTTTCAGTCTGGGCATGCCCTGCTACGACTGCTACGGGTTGACCGAGACCTCGCCAGCCGTGTCGATGAACTGCCCGGCTGCCCACAAGATCGGTTCCGTCGGACAGCCGGTCGAGAAGGTCCGGGTAGTCATCGACACCTCGATGGTCGAGGATGGCAGCGGTGAAGGCGAGATCGTCGTATACGGGCCGAACATCATGGCGGGCTACCACAACAAGCCCGAGGCCACGGCTGCGGTGATGACGCCGGATGGTGGGTTCCGGACGGGCGACCGCGGGCGATTGGACGAAGACGGGTTCCTGCTGATCACCGGGCGGTTCAAGGAACAGTACAAGCTGGAAAACGGCAAGTACGTGTTCCCGGCGGCCATCGAAGAAGAGATCAAGCGCATCCCCTATGTTATGAACGCCATGGTCTTCGGCGAGGGCAAGGCGCACAACGAATGCCTGATCGTGCCCGACATCGAGCAGTTGCGCCGCCATGCCCGCGAACTGGGGCTGTCCACGGACCCGCAGGAGTTGCTGTTCCTCCGGGATGACGAGGCCGCGTTTGCATTGCGGATGTTGATCAGCCGGGATATTTCGAAGCACCTTTCCGGGAAGTTCGGCGGTTACGAGATTCCGAAGTGTTACCTGTTCGTCGCCGAAGACTTCACGGTCGCCAACGGGCTGCTGACCCAGACGCTGAAACTGAAGCGCAAGGCCGTGATGGACCACTTTCACGAAGTGGTCGACAAGGGCCACAGCGCGTAGCCCCGCAAGCCGCGAAAATCACGAATTCGGCGCTTCCAGCACGCGCTGTTGCAGGTGAAAACGATTCCTGTTACCCGTACCTTGTCTGGGTGCATCGTGTCCGATATGCTCCTGTCGTCTTATGAGTGCCCAAGGCGGTGGGAGAGAATTGCCGGATGATTTGTAGGTTGATGCACGCTGCGTGCCTGGCAATCACCGTCGTTGGAGTGGCGTCCTGTGCGGGGGAAAGACTGTTTCAAGCGACCGTCGTCGAGATCATTCCGGAGGAGCAGGGGCGACCAGTGGCAGGCGTCGAAGTGACGCTGGTTTCAAACGACGACGGTCACCCATTGGGCCCGGTGGTCACGTCCGACGAAAGCGGGGCCGTGTCGTTTTACCTGAAAAGATGGGCGAGAGCCGGGTTCAGGATGGCGCGACCTGGATACCTGACGACATACCGGTTCGACGTGAAGCCCGATGCCGAGGGGGTGCGGTTGCAACTGATGCCCTTGAAGCTTTGGGCCGAAACGATCGACACGCTTGGCCTGACGGAGTCGCCGGATACCGGGTTCGTGGCGGGCCAGGTGCTTGTGGGCGAACTGGAGGTGAAGGGGGCGAAGGTTGGCTGCGCAAGGGTTGAAAGCGAGGACGGGGGGACCAGCTACTATTTTGAGCCGCGGACCCGGTTGATGGCGCCGCTCAGCCAGGCGAGCCAGACGAGTTGGGACGTATCGGACTTCCTGGTCGCCGGAATACCCGCGGGAGTTCATCGCCTGCGGGTCGTCGTGGACGGGAACGTCGTCGGGTCACGGAAGGTGCCGGTCATCGCGGGTGCCCTGACGTTCGACGCCGTGGTAAGTACGGACCGGGCCGAGAACCCGACGCCCCAGGAGTGCCGTGTCTTGTTTTCGGAGCCTCCTCCACCGGCGGCGACCCACTGAAGCTTCTCTTTTCCTGGCCCAACGGCAACCTTCGGACGATAGATCCCTGATTGGTGTAATACCACTGGTGCCAGACCCACCGTTTCCTGGCCGTCCTGGTTTTTCTGGCCGTCCTGGCCGACTCGGCTGAATTGCCTATTGTCATCTTGAAATTTCGTGGTATCCGTTTGCTTGGTGTTGCTTGGTAGGAGGCTGGTTCTTGGCGGATTGTAGACCGTTCTTGAAGTGGGCCGGCGGGAAGAGGCAGTTGCTGCCGGAGTTGACCGGGCACGTGAGGCGGCTGGGACCGTTTCGTGCTTACCACGAACCGTTTGTCGGCGGGGGCGCCCTGTTCTTTGCGCTGCGCAATCTAGGGTTAATTGACGACGGAGTGTTCATCTCCGACGTCAACGAGCACCTAATCGATGCGTACCAGGGAGTTGCGTCGCACCTTGACGAGGTCGTCGGATACCTTCGGAGGCATGCGGCGCGGCATTCGCAGGAACACTACTATGCGATCAGGGCCTCGGCACCGGCGACTTTGCCCAAACGGGCAGCACGGTTGATTTACCTGAACCGGACGTGCTTCAACGGGTTGTACCGCGAGAACAGTCGGGGGCAGTTCAACGTGCCGATGGGGCGATACGCCAAACCGAATATCTGTGATGAACCGACCCTGCGGGTGGCGTCCGAGGCGCTGCGGCAGGCGGATATTTCGGTGCGGCCGTTCGAGGGTGTGCTTGGCGCGGCGGTTGCTGGTGACCTGGTCTATTTCGATCCGCCCTACGTTCCGTTGTCGGCCACGGCGTCGTTCGCCTCGTACGCGCGGGGTGGCTTCTCGCTGGCTGACCAGGCCCGTCTGGCCGAGGTGTTCGCACAACTGGTCGCCCGCGGTGTACATGTAATGCTGTCAAATTCCCGGACGGACGTCGTGCTGGACCTGTACGCGCCATTTCACATCCATACCGTGCTGGCATCGCGAGCGATCAATAGCCGGGGCGATCGCCGCGGCAAGGTGGAAGAGGTGGTGGTTACCAGTTTTTAGGCGTCGTTGGGGGACGCGCCGGTTGCCATCCCGGCCAGTCGTTTAGCTTCCACCGTGCTTCGCTGCACGCAATCCTCCAGTGCTAGGCCGCCAAACCAGTTACCGGTGACGGCCAAAGTGGTGCCGGCCAAGGCTTGGTCGACAGCGGCGACCAGTGCCTCGTGGCCCAGGCGGGGGGAGGGGAGCACGACTTGGTGCCTGGCCATGTCGAGCCAGCGTTCGTCGGCAACCCCCAAAAAGTCCTGGATCCTTTGCAGGGCGGTCGCTTCGTCGACGTCAGGCCGAAGGTGGAACGTGAAGCCCCGGTAACGCGCGTCGGGGACAGTGTCCCGTGTGACGCACGAACGGAAGGCGTCCTCCAGGGGGATGAAAAACGCGGCCAGGGGCAGTCGGACTTCCTCCCGGCGCACCGCTACGCCGATCGTGTCCACCTTGCAGGTGGCGACCTTTGCGGCGGCTGCGGAAGCCTCGGGCGCCACGTCGGTCAGCAGGCGCGCGGCGGCGTCCGGCGGTACGGCCAGGGCCACGTGTGTCGCGGACAGTTCTTGGCCGTCGGCCAGAGACACGACGTACTCGCCATCGGTTCCGTTCCACAATGCCTGGACATCAGCGTTGGATTGAACTCGGACGTTCTGGCGTTTGGCCAGCCCCAGGGCCAGCGATTGCAGGCCTCCGGCCAGTGTGAAACTGCGAGGGGCGTCCTTGCGGCGCTTGCGCGCTTTGAACAGCATCGATGCTGGGAAATCGTCGGCGGGCTGCGACGGTACGGCTGCAAACACCGGGGCGAAAACGCGCTCCCAGTTGCCAGGGCCGGTCACCGCCCCCCAGAACTGGCGCACAGTCTTGCCCGCCTTGCGCTGGAAGAACATCCGAGGCGCGTGCAGCAGGAATTCCCCCATGCGAATTTCCTGCATCAGCGAGCGGACCTGTCCGTCCACGACCAGGCGCGTGGGGACCTTGACCCGCGGCAACAGCGCGTTGAATCCGCCTGGTAGACCCTCGACCAGCCCCAACAGCTCGTTATACGAGTTGTAGCAGGTGTGGGCACCCATTTCGTACCAGTACCCGTCCGGGCCCTGTCGCGACATCAGGCAGCCGCCGGGCGCATCGCCCTGGTCGAGCACCAGGACATGCATGCCCACCGCCGCGCACGCGTTTGCCATCGACATCCCGCTGATCCCGCCGCCCACCACTATCAGGTCCGTATCCGCCACGTGGATTCCTCCGCTACTGCTTCCGGCGAGTCTAGCGTCGAATCCCAGGGCCGTCGATGCGCTCAGTCGGCCCGTTTTGGCTAAACATCACCGGTTCAGGCAGTCCCGTCCTTTTCCCGACTCGGGCAATAAGGTACATTCTTGCCGCGTTAGGGAGGGCACGGTGGAAACCCAGGTCCTGATTATCGGTGGCGGCGTAACAGGGACGGCGTTGATGCGTGACCTGGCGTTGCGCGGCGTCGACTGCGTCCTGGTCGAACAAGACGACCTGAACGCGGGGGCGTCCGGGCGCAATCACGGGCTGTTGCACAGCGGTGCCCGGTACGCGACCAACGACTACGAGGCGGCCGTTGAGTGCCGCGTTGAAGGCGACATACTGAAGCGACTGGCCGGCCAGACCGTCCAGGACACGGGTGGTTACTTCGTGGCGGTCCAGGGTGACGACGAACGGTTTGTGGCGGACTTTCCGCAGCACTGTCAGAAGGCCGGAATCCGGTGCCGTTCGGTGGACGTGGCCGAGGCGCGTGCCCTGGAACCGGCCATTTCCGATGGCGCCATCGCGGTTTACGAGGTGCCCGACGCATCCATCGATCCCTTCCGCCTATCGCTGGAGTCGGTGGCCCAGGCCCGGCGATTGGGGGCGCGTCTCCTTCGTCGCAGTCAAGTGGTGGGCTTTTTGCGTGTAGGTGACCGGATCCGGGCGGCGACGGTGCGTGACCGCGTGACTGGCGTCGAACAGACGCTCCAGGTTGAGCAGGTCGTCAACGCTGCGGGTGCATGGGCCCGCGAAGTGGCGCTGCTGGCCGGCGCGCCGATCCAGATGCTGTATTCCAAGGGGACGTTGCTGGTTACACACGGGCGCTTGGCGCATCGGGTGATCAACCGTTTGCGCAAGCCATCCGACGCCGACATCTTGATGCCGGGTGGCACCGTGTCGATCATCGGGACCACGTCCATCCGGGTGGAAACTCTGGACGACATCCGCCCCACGGTGGCCGAAGTCGATCATATCGTCGATGACGCTGCGGCGATGGTGCCGGCGTTGGGGACCGTGCGATACATTCGGGCCTATGCGGGCGTGCGGCCGCTGGTGGGCGCGTCATCCGGGTCCGACGGCCGATCGGTGTCGCGGGGCTTCGCCCTGTTCGATCATCTAGAGCACGGCCTGTCGAATTTGGCGACGATCACCGGTGGCAAGTTGACGACTTGTCGATTGATGGCGGAACGGGCTGCGGACCTAGTGTGCGAACGGCTTGGTGTTACGACGCCGTGCATGACCGCGACAGTGGCGCTGCCGACGGCCGCCGAGGGGAGTTGGACGGAACCGGGGCACGCACCTCGTGCCTGGATGCGTGCGCCTGACGCGGACGACCCGTTGATCTGCGAATGTGAGATGGTCTCGGGCAGCGTGATCCGCAACCTGTACGCGTCGTTGGTTGCTGCGGGCGATACGCCGACACTGACGGATATCGGCCTGCGCAGCCGCGTGGGCAAGGGGGCCTGCCAGGGCGCGTTTTGTGCGGTCCGAGCGGTGGCCCACCTGTATCAGCACGGCGACTTCCGGGGGCGGCGCGGGCTGGACGAGATCGTGGACTTTTTCCGTGAGCGTTGGGGCGGTCAGCACCCGGTCCTATGGGGCGAGCAGTTGGCCCAGGCCGAACTGATGGAAGCGCTGCACTGCGGCATGTTCGGTGAGGAGTTGCGATGAGCGGCCAGGATTCAAGAACCTGGGACGTGGCCGTTGTCGGGGCCGGGATGGCCGGGATGTCGGCGGCCCTGTTCGCGGCGTCGCGGGGATTGTCGGTGCTGCACGTGGGCAACGGCGGCGGTCTGCTGTTCACAAGCGGGTTGCTGGACGTGCTGAGCGTGCATCCGGTGGCGCCGGGGCGTGTGTGGGATGCCCCGTGGGACGCGATGGTGGCCCTGAAGCGTGACGAACCGGGTCACCCTCTGGTTCGCGTGGGCTTGGACGGTATGCGGGCGTCGATGGAAGCTCTGATGGCGGCACTGAGCGAGGCGGGCATGCCGTACGCCCCGGTTGCCGACCGCAATCGCGAGGTACCGACCTCCCTGGGGACGACTCGGATGACGTACGGCGTGCCCCGGTCCATGGTCGCGGGTGCCGACGCGCTGAGCGGTGAGGTCCCGACCCTGTTGGTGGATTTTCGGGGGCTGCGCGAGTTTTCGGCCTACCAGATTGTACAAACTCTGGGCGATCGGTGGCCGGGGCTGCGCTGCAAACACGTGGGCTTTCCTGGGACCGCTGCCCTGTCCGAGTTGTACGCGGTCCATCTGGCGACGGCGCTGGAATCGTCGCCCATGCGCGATCGGGTGCTCGAACTGGTGTTGCCTTTGCTGGGGGACGCCCGGGCGGTTGGCTTCCCGGCGGTCCTTGGTCTGTCGCGTTCGGGTGATGTGCATGCGGCGTTCGAGGCAGCGCTGGGGATGCCGGTTTTCGAGATCCCGACGATGCCGACGTCAGCGCCGGGCCTTCGGCTGAAGGGTGCTCTGGAGGCGGCCGTTGGGGCGAAGGGCGCGCAGCGTCGCGTGCAGGCCGTCGTGACGGGGATCGCTTTCGACGACGCGGTGGCGCGACTGACGCTGTCCGACGAAGCTGGAGGCGAGGCGGTGCATGCCCGTTCGGTCATCCTGGCGACCGGGCGGTTCATGGGTAGGGGGCTGCTGGCGGATCGCAACGGTGTGGTCGAACCGGTGTTGGGTCTGCCGGTCGAACAGCCAGCTTCGCGCGATGATTGGCACAGTCGTCGCTTCCTGGAGCCGGCGGGCCATGCGATCAACCGGGCGGGGCTAGTGACGGACCCGGTGGGTCGGCCGGTGGACGCGTCGGGGAAGCCGGCGTGGCATCGGTTGTTCGCGGTGGGGTCGATTCTGGCCAGGCAGGACTGGATGCGCCAGAAATGTGGTGCGGGGCTATCCGCAGGGACGGCCTGGGCGGCGGTGGATGCGATTGCGGGCGATTTGGGCACCCCGCGGCCTGCGGCGGGGTAGGGGCGAGGCATGCCGGAAACGATCTTTCATGACGGGTTCTTCCGGGTTGCGCTCTGGGTGTCGCTGGCGCTCGGCGGGCTGGGTCTGCTGTCGCGAGTGATCGCCTGGCTGACGGTGCGGATTGGCACTGACGCGCAGGATGTCTCTTTCGGGCAGCGTCTGTGGTCGGCCGTCGGTGGCGGGGTGCGCGCGTTGTTTTCCAGGCGCCTCCCGGGGATTCTTGCCGCCTTCTTCCTGGACGTGTTGTTGCAGCGGCGTCTGTTTTTCGCTTCGAAGTTGAGATGGGCCGGTCACCTGATGATCCTTATCGGATTCACGGTGCTGCTGGTCATGCATGCGATGGCTGCGCTGCTGTCCGAGACTCTGTTCGACAACTACTACGCCACGTTGAACCCGTTCCTGGTACTGCGAAACGTGTTCGGCGCCGTGACGGTGTTGGGCGTTGTCCTGATGGCGATCGGGCGTCGGCGGGACTGGGCGTCGGGTCGCCCGGCGCGGGGGCGTGTGGACGCCGTGTTCGCGGCGCTGCTGGGCGTCGTACTTTTATCGGGATTTGCGCTGGAGGCCCAAAAGATTGCGTCACCCAAGGCGTTTTACCGAATGACCGACGAGTTCAGTCTGGGGAATGACCCTGACGAACTGGCGCCACTGCGTTGGGTCTGGAAGCTGGACTACGGCGTGGCGTTCGCGGACCTCCAGGGCGAACCGGACCCTGGTGTGTTGGCCGAGGGGCGCGAGCTGAACCAGGACGCATGCGTCGATTGCCACGCGCGACCACAGGGGGCGTTCGTTTCGTACCCGTTGGCGAGGGCGTTGGGTCCTGTCACCGCGACCTTGGACGCGTCGAACGCGGACCGGTCCCTGCTGTGGCTGCATGTGCTGGCCTGCCTTCTGGGAATCATTGTGCTGCCGTTCACGCGGTTCTTCCATGCCGTAGCGGACCCGGTCAGTCTGGTGGTTCGTGGTGCGGCATCGGCGGGGCCGCTGTCTCAGGCGGGGCGTGTGTCTCGGCGCGCGTTGGCCGCCGACGCGTGCATCCGGTGTGGGCTGTGCGACGCTCGCTGTTCCGTTGCACCGCTGGCGCGCTGGCTTCGCAACCCGGAACTACTGCCGTCGCGCAAGGTCCAGGCGACTCGAGCGGTCGCGGTGGGTGGGCTGGACCGCATGGGCGACGGTGATGTGGATCGCCTGTCGGATGGTGCCCACCTGTGTACGGACTGCGGCCGATGCACGGACCGTTGCCCGGTCGGGTTGGACCTGGAGGACCTGTGGGAGGCGGGGCGTGCGGATTTGGCCCAACGGGGGTTGCCCGCTCCGGCGGCCTGGGTCAGGGAGCGACCCGCCTACGCCTGGGCCGAGTCGATGGACACCGAACTGGGGCGGGTGCTGACGGCGGGGCCACTGTCGTCCGATCGGCGGACCTTTTCGGCGTGCGTCCAGTGCCAGACCTGCACTAACGTCTGTCCGGTGGTCGCATATGGCGGGGATGACACCGATCGGGTCGACCTGACGCCGCAGAAGGTGATGAACCTGTTGCGGCTGGGCATGGTGGACCTGGCGCTGGGGTCCAGGATGGTCTGGGACTGCGCGACCTGCTACCAGTGTCAGGAGAACTGCCCGGAAGGCATCCGGGTAACCGATGTGATGCTCGAATTGCGCGGGGCCGCCTGGCGGCAACTGGGTCCACTCCGCGACCGGAGGCAGCCGGAATGAAATACGCGCTGTTCCTCGGCTGCAAGATCCCATCCAAGGTGCCTGCGTACGAGGCCGCGACCCGTGCGGTGCTGGCACGGTTGGGTGTCGGGTTGCACGACCTACCGTTCGATTGCTGCGGCTACCCGGTCCGAGGGTTGGATCGCGATTCCTCGGTCGTCATGGCCGCTCGCAATCTGGCCTTGGCCCACCGTGCCGGCCTGGACGTGCTGACGCCATGCAAGTGCTGCTTCGGCAACCTGCGTCACGCCCAGCGTTGCCTGGACGAAGACGCGGATCTGCGCGAACGCGTGGCAAGCGCCCTGAGTGCCGAGGGATTGGCCTTGCCAACGGGGACCCGTGTCGAGCACCTGCTGCCGGTGCTTGGCCGCGAGGTCGGCCTGGACACGCTGTCCGCGGCGGTCGTGGCGCCGCGAGCGGGCCTGCGGGTTGCAGCGCACTACGGGTGTCACGCGCTGCGCCCATCGGTGGTCACACGGTTCGACAACCCGATGGCGCCGACGCTGTTCGAGGATTTGGTGCGTGCGACCGGGGCGACGGCGGTAGACTGGCCGAGGCGCCTGGAGTGCTGCGGCGAACCCTTGCATGAGTCGAATCCGACGCTGTCCACCCGAATCGCCCAGGGCAAGGTGTCCGATGCCCGCGAGTCCGGCGCCGACCTTCTGGTAACGGCCTGCCCTTATTGCCACATGCGCTTCTCGTCGATCCAGGCGGGGCTTGACGACCCGCTTCCGCTTATGCTGTACCCGCAACTGCTAGGGTTGGCGATGGGCATTCCGCCGCCTTCCTTGGGCCTTTCGGGCAGCCCTTCGAATTGACACCTGGCGCGCCGGCTGCTATCGCAGTGAGTGTTTTCGGGGGGTTTTGATGGCCCGCATCGTTAATCGTGTCGTGCTGTACGGCGTCTGCGCGGCGGCGCTGGTCTTCGCGTCACAACCTGTTCATGCCGGGCACCCGGTCGAAGGCGAACCTGCTCGCGGCCTGCTGGCGATCCCCTATGTGCCCGGAAAACTGCATACGGACGATTCTGAGCGGGCACCAGTAATCCTACCGGCCGCGGCTGAAACGCTGCTACATGCGATCCAGGCCAGGGAGGTCCCCTGGACTGTCACCGGGATTTCTGGTGACGGGGGCGCGCTGCACGTTACCGCGTGTGCGGGGGATGAAAACACGGGATGCCGAACGTTCGTGTTGGTCCACCCTGGGGAATCGTGCGTCGGGGTCGTGGTGGGATGCTGGTGTCTGGCAGGTCTTGACGATGATGCTCTGGATGCCTTTCCAGGCTTCCGAGAGGCTCTGGTTGATGTCCCCGCTTCGCGCGTGTGGGGTTCGGGTTCGTTGGCGGTTGGCCAGGTAGCTACCCTCCGTCAAGGGAAGGGAGCGCCCGATGGCCCCGGTGAATGGCTGTCCGCCCAAGCGCCGCCGCCGTCCCCCTGGCTGATTGCGGGCATCGTGGACCAGGGACGCGGCGAGGGGACTGACCTCGATCTGCGCCTGGGTGCGCAAGACGGCGCGCCCCAGTTCGCGGTCGGCTGGGCGGACGCCGGCGGCGACTGCCTAATGCGCACCCGAAGTTTCTGCCTGTACGGAAAGGGCATCGTGTCGCCGGCCCCGGCGGTCTTGGAACCTGCCGCCGCCAGCCTGAGCGACTGGCTCCAGGTGATGGACCGCCCGTGCATGATGGACGCGAATCGGGCCACCGGACTGCTGCGTGGCGCGTTCGCGGCCTGCGCCCTGGTGCTGCTTGCCGGGCTGGCCCTGGGACTTTTCTTCGCTTTGCGTGCCCGTGGCTCAGCCTTGCCGTCCGCGCTGCACCTGCTGGGCCTGTTCGCGGTTTCCGCGGCGCTCCGGTTGATGGTTTCGCCGTGGAATTTCGTGCAGGAATTCTTTCACACAGCCGAACGGTTGGCG
>CAZHDQ010000011.1:0-15968 GCA_964531595.1 uncultured Anaeromyxobacteraceae bacterium | reverse complement strand
CCGACCGCGGCATGATCAATGATTTCAAGATGTAGAAAATTGTGACGGTGGATCAAGGGTTTTCGATTCGACTTGACGAGCGGATCGCCGGGCGCGGATCGTCCCTGGTGATGGACCCCGGGTCGGGCCGCGGTCCGGGCGGGCCGTTGGACAGGGGGGCGACGCCATCCTAGAATCCCTCCGGGTCGCCCGAAGGGCTTGCGCATGCGGATCGAAATGGAGCGGGACGAGCGGGGTTACGCTTACCGGTTGAACCCTGATCCGGACGACCGCGACGCGGGTTTGGTCGAGTTCGCTGACCGACCGGATCGGGAAGTGTTGCGCGTTGGCGACCACTATCACGTCGACCTCCCTGGCAATGTCGGCGACCCGCACCCCGATCATCATGCGCTCGCCATTTGGTGCGCCGTTCGCCCCTATGTGGGGCGCCGTCTGGAACTGCCTTTTCCGGTGTCGACGGGATTTGCGGCGCGCGCGCTTAAAAGCCTTGGGGTCGAATTCACCCGGTCGTCACGCGCCGTTGAACCGTGGGCCCCGTCGGCAGACGCCCCCCCGGCACTGATGTTTTCGGGGGGCACGGACTCGCTGGCCGCCAGCCTGCTGATGCCACCGGACACAATGCATCTGGTCCTCGGCCGGATTACCCGATTCGACCGTTTCGACCCCGCGAAGACGGCCGGAACCGTCGACCAGGTCGACCTGCGCGCCGTCTGTGATGACGTTGCCGCGACGGGGCGTCGGGTCGTGATCGTATCAGACGACCACGAGGCGCTGTCTGACCCCTATCCGACGTGGCACACGAACATTTTCGTCCTGCCGGCGTTGTACCTGGCCCGCACACTGGGGCTGGGGGTGTTTGACAGTGGGGATGTCCTGGATACGGCTTACATCGGCGGCTACCACGACGGAGGCGTCGCTTCGTGGGGCTTTCGCGGCCTGCCGAGGGATCGGACCGAGGACGAGGCGCGCGGCAGTGTCACGGACTTCCTTACGCGGCCCAATCCTCTGGCCCTGCAAAGGGTCGAAAGCATCCGCGGCCTTTCGGCGGTCGCGACGTCTGCCATCGTGGCGCGTAGTGCGATGAAGGGGCGCGCCTATTCCTGCTCCCGTCCGGCCGTCCCAAATCCCTACGGTCGCTTTTGCATGCAGTGCGACAAGTGCTTCATGAAACTGCTGCTTGCGCTGGTCGCGGAGGGGCGCCCTGTGCCGGCCCAACTGTTCGATTCGTTCCTGGCCCAGCCGCATCTCTCGGCCATTTTTGACCGCCCATATTTCGATTGGCACCACCTCTGGTTCTACCTTTTTCAACGGATGGAATGTGACCACCCGTTCGCCCGGGCGCTCCGGGGTCAGGCGCGCGATGGGCCTGACCTGTCCTTCCTGGAACGCTGGTATCCGCGTGCGGCGGACGCGATTCCTCAAGCCTACCGTGCGTCGGTGGTCGCCCAGATCCTCGATCGCGTCGACCCGATGACCGACGCCGAGGTCGAACGGTTGGAACGGATGGTGCTTCCGCCGCTGCGGGCACCGAAGGGTGTCGTACGCAAGTCTGGCCACGCCGGTGCGAAATCCGGGGGCGATGCCGAGGCCTCATGGGAGGCAGACGATGGATGGGATATGCGGATTACGGTGGTTGTGGCGGACGAAGACGACCGTCGCTACGTGTTCGGGATCGCGCGGTGTCTTTCGGATGGCCCGGTTCCGTTCCTGCGTGTCGGTGAAACTGCCCTTTTTTACCGCGGTGTCATGGATGGCCCGTGGTTCGAAGCCGCGGCGGCACTGCTGCGCCGCGTGATGGGTGAATTCGACCGGCCACCGGAAGCGACTTCCGCCCCGCGCTGGCGACAGGCCATCGAGCAGGCGGTTCGTGCCGATGCGCAGGCCGGCGCTCTGCGCTGGTGGATCGGCCTGCCACCAGGCCAGGACGCATCATTCGGGCAGTCAGCGTCGGAACCGCTTACTCCCGTCGAAACGGTAGGCGGGCCAGCGGTGTTTTCGGTGGTGATGTTAGGCTTGGATACGGGGATCGAGGCCTCCCACGTCGCCATCAACACGACCGTTCGTTGCCAGCAGCGATGCGTGTATTGCTTCGAGGGGGATCGCGCCGGCAAAACCGACCTGCCGTCCGAGACCGTGCGCGAGATGCTCCGGGAGTCGGTTGGGAAAGTTGGCGGCGTGATGTTCATGGGCGCTGAGCCGACCTTGAACCCGGACCTTCCGGAACTTACGCGGTATGCGCGGGAATTGGGGCTGTGGGTCGGCTACTCGACGAACGCACTGCGCTTCAAGGACGGGAAGTTCCTGCGGACGTGCGTGGACAGCGGCCTAGGGGTGATCGAACTGTCGTTTTGTTACCCGGACGCAGACGTTTATCGGCAGATTACGACCTTGCCCGAGGCCGGCTTCCAGACCCTATTGACCGCTCTGGAGCAGATCGAGTCGCTGAACGTCGAGCGATCTACACGGGGGCTACCGGTCCTTAGCGTGGGTGTCAATTGTGTGGTGAGCCTACCGAATGTCGAACGTTTGGACGCCGTGTTCGGACATCTGCGCGCGCGGTTCAAGACGACCCTGTGGTCATTGTCCCTCAAACGGGTCGGAGTGGGACACCTGACGCCGGAGGTGGCCGCCCGCTTCCATGTACCGCTGGGCACGCTTCGACGTGTGTTCGGGCAGTTGCCGGCCGACCTGGAGTCAGCCATCGGTGTCGAAACCGCCTATTTTCGCGACTTCCCGCTTTGCGCCTTGCCCGGGCACGAGCACCGCGAGGCGAATGTAGCCTCTCTGCTAGAAAACACGCGTATCCAGAACAACTTCGGGGACCAGACGGAAATCTGGGAAATGTACCCCGAGGCCGGGCGTTGGCAGGCCCACCCGTTCTCGTGGTGGTGTGCTCTGTGCGATCTTCAGGCTTCATGCGTGTTCCGGGCGCTCTTCCTGCCCGGCGGAAACGAGGACGCAAGGCCCGTTCCCTGGCGTGATCCGCCGGACGCGGCACTGCGTGTGCGACTGGGCGGGGACGAGGTCTTTCGAGCCATCGACGGTGCGCGTGAACGGGTGGCCGCCGCGGGTAGGGTCGATCCTGGTTTGGTGTCGTTGCTGGCGGTGCTCGACGATCTGGCGGGCCGCTCGCCGGACGGCCGTGACCACTGGACGCCGCTGGAAACCGGAGTGGTCCGGCTTCAACGGGCAAACACCTTGATTCGGGTGGGTTGCGGACACCCGCCGGCGGATGGTACCCCATTCTTTGTCCCCGCAAACGACTTGTCCGTGTGGCTTCTGGAGGGGGGGGCGGTCATCACGGACGAAGCGCGCGGGATGCTGGACGCCTTCCTGCAGTGGGTGTCCGAAACGCATCGTCCCGTGACAGGGGACGCGGTTGCGGTGTCGCCGTGGCACGCAGCGTGTCGGCGCGTGGCAGAGATCCTGACCCCTGCTTATGGACTGGGCAATACCCCATCGGGCCTCTCGTTCCAGATGGACCCGTCCCGCGGCGCGGTCCCGGCCCTGGTCGTGAGGGTTCGGGGGTTGGGGGGCGATGACTTCGCGGTGCGCGTGGATTCGCCCACGTTCGACGGTGGCCGAGGCTTTTTGTGCGGACGGTTGCGCCTGCGCCCAGAGGACCCGGCGGTCTTGTCGGAAGCCGGTCGGGATGCACTACGCCGGGTCGCCCAGGCGCTACTTTTCGTCCAAAAAGATGGCCTACTGCCAGACCGCTGGCCAGACACTCCGCCGCTGCTGGTGGCCGCGTGGAAACGATTCGGGGCCCGGTTGCTGCCCGCTCCAGGCGTGTCGGCGCCACTGATAGACGGCGAGGTGCTTCCCGACCTTGTCGGACTGGTCTTTGCCGAAGCCGGGGGACGCCGCGTTCGGGTGCGCCTTAAGCTTGATCCTGGCACTGGAGCGGTCACGTGGCACGTCGAGCCAGCCAAAGAAAACGTGGTATCGGAATGATGGACCGGATCAGGGCCGGATCAGCGCGCGCCACCGTCGATCCACGAGGCCAGATCGTTGAGGAAGCCGGCGGGCGGCACCCTGCCTACCTTTAGTGTCATATCACTGATAGTGTCCCCGTCGCAGCCGGTTTCCGAATCGAACGATGTTCGGACGTCAAAGTCCAGGACGGCCGCGAGCAGGCTGGTCTGGTAGGTTGGTCCCAGGAACGCGATACCGTTGCAATCTGCCTGGTTCCCGACCATGCCCGACGCGTAACCGGCCAAGGTCGCCCGGGCGGTCCTGACGTTGGTGAAGTCCAGAGTGGCCTCGATATCGGCCGTGCGTCCATTGGCCTCAGGGGCGTGGCAGTCCCCGCACTGATACAGGTACCTGTCGTACAACGAGGTCAGGGTCGGAGTCGCTGACGTGTCGGCCACGATGGCGTCGCCGGTCTCTAGCAAGGGGTCGCAGGCGGTCGGCAGCGTGGCTAGGGCCAGCAGTAGTGGCAGAGTGCGGCACGTTCGCGATCCGTAGTGCATTCTCGCAATCATCTTTCTCACCGTTTCGCGTCCCCTCCCGCCAGGACACGATATTGCTCCAAAAGGAACCGGTCGGCGTCCCAGCGCGGATTACGGTTCGCCCCGATCGCGTCGTGCGCCTCTTCCACGTCCGCCGGGGTGTCCCGGTGGAAGCGGTCGGCGGGCACGCCTTCGACCCACCGGGCCTGCGCCAGGGTTTCGACCAAGCGCAGCCCCTCAATGGTGACAGGCGTCCCGGTCCGGGCGGAGAACGCCTGGGCCCGAGCCAGTCCCGCCTCGAACGACGACACAGCGGACTCGCGTTGACCAAGCGCCCAGGTCCACTTCCCGATATGGTACTCCACCCGCGCCAGTTCCAGCACGTCTTCGTCCAGGTCCAGGCGGCGCAATCGGTCCACCAATCCATCCTTGCGGCTTCCCATCCAGTCGATCGCCTCGGGCAGCCGATCCAGGCCCGCAAGGGCATGTGCCCGGAACGCGGTCAACAGGCCCTCGGCGTCGGCGCGGGAAAACACGCGAGTCGTCGGCGGGCCGCCCAGCCCGTCAGACACGGTTCGAGGCCAGGGATCGACTCGCGCCAGCAGATCCTGGGCGCGTACTGTGGCATCCAGCGCCAGTTGGTGGCGGCCGGCCGCCAGGGCCGCCGACGAGCGTTTCAACTCGAACTTGAACTGCGTGATGATGGCGTTCGGGCCGCCCATTGTGTCTGCCATGGGCGCGAGTTCGTCCAGCAGACCCAGGGCCACGGCTGGTTCCGCCGCCGCCAGTGCGTATAGCGCGGCCCGGTCCAGGGCGATCGGTAGGAACCGGGCCAGCGTCGGCGTTGTATGCACCAAATCCACGGCCTCGCGGCTCGCCGCGGCGGCCCCAACGAACCGCTCGGTCCTGAACAAGGACCGTGCCTGTGCCACCCGTGCGGTGAAGCGGCCCGCGGGATCGTCGTACGGTAGGGCGTCGCGCTGGCCCAGCGTGTCCAGCGCCGCTGAATCGTCGCCCAGCGTTGCCTGGAGCAACCCCAGGTTCAACAGGATGGTCGCCAGCCCGCGGGGGCTCTCGCGGGCCAGGTCCAGCGCCAATCCGTACTCGTTGCGCGCCTCGGATGCTAGATCCGGATCTGTACGGCGCAGCAGGCGCTGGTGGGCGATCCAGCCACGCAGCAGGTGGGGTTCCCAGGCGCTGGGCCACGCATCAACAGCCGTCTTCACATCCTTGGACACTGCTTTGGCGATCCGGTCCACGTCCGCGGCCTCGTTTCCCATCGATCGTGTTGCACGGTAGGCCCGGACGAAGGCCGCCGCCGGTCCGTTTGGGTCGGATGCGAACCGCTTCAGATAGGTTTCGTCCAAGTCGTCAACGCCCTCGGCGAGGCGCGTTTCGATGAAACCGATGTGTGCCTCCAGCGGGTCGCCCTGGAGCGTGGCACCCCAGAACCAGCCGCGTGCCTCGGCTACATCGTCGGCCGCCCACGTAGCGTAGGCACGGTCCATTGCGACTTCCCGGTACAGCGCCTCGCCGTACGGGCGCTCCGCGGAACCGGGGCGCAACCCGGCGACCCAGGTGTTTGCGAACTGGTACATCACGTATTCCTGATCCTTTGCGGCCGCCCGCCGGACCGTGTCCAGCACCAAGAAGCGCCGGCGCAACGGGTCCTTTTCGGCCCGGTAAAGCGCGAAAACCTCGGCCCGTAGCGTTTCGGGATCCTGGCGGCCGATAGGGATCAGGCGGCGCTCCAGGTCCAGCCGAAAGGCCAGTTCGGATCCTTCCGGTGCCACAGCCAACGCAGCCTGGACAGCGGCTGCACGGCCTGATTGTGTCGCTCCTCGGACCGCTGTTGTCACGAAGGCGTCCGCCAGCATCAAGCGGTCGGCGGGGGGCGCCGCCGGGTGCAAAGACAGCGTGCGAAGCAAGTCGAGCAGCGCGGGGCGTTCCCAGGGCAGCGCCAACAGACGTGCGGCGCGTTCGCCAAGCATCCGGATCGTCGCGGCGTCGGTCAGGCGATCCGGCGAGATTCGCGCGAAGGCCTGCCGAGCACCGGCCTCGTCCCCGGCGACGTCGCGGATCTCGCTGTCCAGCAACAGGGCAAGCGCGGCGACGTCCACATCCTCGTCGTCCAGCGGCAGGCGACTCAGTCGTTGTCGAGCGTCGGCCAGGAAGGTTTCGCTGACCTGTCCCTGGACCAAGCGTGCCTCGCCGACACGATGAGCGATTAGTTCTCGAAGTACACCGGCCCATCGCGCCTCTCGGGCGCCGCGCCCGGCCAAATCGGCAGACCTTCGCGCATAAAAATCCGCCGATTCGTATTCCTTCAGCCGGGTGTGGAGGTCGGCCATCGCACGCAAGCGGACCAGCCTGCCGGCCACATCCGGTTCCAGCAACTGGGCTCGGCCCATCAGCATCAACTGCTCCCACTGGTCGCGGGAAGCGGCGATTTGTTCATCGATTCGCGCCAGGTCCCAGTCAGTCGGAATCGACCCTTCCGGCGGCAGCGTGAAGATGTTCAGGTTGTTTCCGTCCGAGCAGGTTGCAACTAACCGGCCAGGCCCCGGTGCGGGATACAGGCAGTTGAAGCGGGCACTGGACAACTGCTCCGGCGGACCTTGGAACGGCGACGGTGCCTTGGCATCGAAGGCCACTCGAAACAGCACACCGTTGTCTCTGCCGTCGATTCGGCCGTCGAAGTTGGTGTCGTTCAGGTACTGGGCGAACAGGAAATGGTGCCCGTCCGGCGAGAAGGCCGGGAAGCCGCTGTACCCCGGCAGTGGCGGTGAAAACGAGAACTCCACGCCATCGGACAGCCTATGGAACACGATTCCCCGTCCCAGGCGCATCGCGAAATTGATACCGACCTGTTCCGAGTCCCGTTCCAGTGGAACCCACGCAAGGTAGGTGCCGTCGGCACTTATCGACGGCGTGGCCAGGTTGGCGCGGACGATGTCAGTTACCGGACCCCCAGTGATCGGCAGGCGCCGAAGCACGAAATCGTCGTGCAATGCGCCGCGTTGAAGTACGCCGATAAAACGACCGTCCGGGAACCAGAAAGCGTCCACGTCGGCCGTGTCGAGGCCAGTCAGGCATCGCCGATCCCCCGTTTCCAGGTCCATTAGGCAAGCGTCCCCACCCGCGTCGCGCGCTGTATCGATATACAGCAGCGTCCGTCCGTCCGGCGAGGGGCGAGGGGCCAGTACGTCGGCGTTTTCCTGGATGATAGCAGCCGGGCCGCCCCGATCCGGGGCCTGCGAGTGGATGCTGGTGGTCGACCGATGGTCGCTGACGAAAAAGATCCGTCGTCCATCCGGCGAGGGGACACCCATGTAAGCGTTGGCGTCGCCGGCAGTGATGCGTCGTGGCGTTTCCAGGGTGTCGCCTGCCTGGACCGGTGCCGCGAGCACCTGGACCAGTGCCACGGCGGTCAGCAGGAAGGGGGCTGGCACCACGACGTGTCGAGAGTGATGTCTGGTCAGGGTAGGGCTCAGTCGTCGCACGACTTCACCTCCCATGACCGGTCTTCGGACTGCCATCGGACACCGCACGGTACCGTGACTCGATGGGCAGCGCGCCACGAGTGGCGGATCTCGGCAGGGGCCCGGCCCGGTTGTAGTTCCTGGAGATAAGCCCACCACTGCCGCCGGTCTCGGTTCGCGCGCTCAACCAGCGGTGTGGTTGCGGCCGTATCGAATCCTCCTCTGCACGCGTCGGCCGTATCAACGACCAGGCCGTCCATGGCCTCGCCGACGCAGTGGCGGGTGAACAAATCGTCCAGGGCCGCGTCGTCCGCGGCTCGCAGTGTGTGGATTTGCAGGATCCGGCCCAGCGTGGTCCCCGATGTGTCTACGCCGGACGCATCGATTTCGCCTCGGGTGAACTCGGCGGCCCGCGGGGACAGCCCGGATTGCAGCAGGTCCCTTTCCAGCGGACCAAACTCACCGCCGGCCTGCTGTTCCAGCGCGGTCGCCCGGTCGACCACGGCTACGTGCGCCTGGATGCACCCGATGGTCGTCACGATCACGGTCAGTGCCGCCGTTACCGGCAGGGCCCTAAAGGTCTTTGCCAAGCATTTCATGGTTTCCCTCCCACCGGGATCATCGGTCCGACGTACCTGCGCAGCAACGGCGCGACCGGCACGCCGCGGATAGGATCGATTCGCACGACACTGGCGATGCCGCCCAGCGAGACGGTAGCGGCCAGGGTGTTGTGGCGAACCTCGACTTGTACGGATTTGGGGTATCCCCAAGTCAGTAACTTTCGGATGCGGTTGATGGCCGCGTTTTCGGACCACGGGTCGACTGCGTCCAGCAGGTCCTTGACGTGGTCCCGTCCAACGCGGTTCAGATGGATGCGTCCCTCTACATCCATCCGGCCTAGCGACGCGGTTAGCGCGGCGTTGGCGTCCAGCATTTCGTCGCTACCGCCTGCCCGGATGCCGGTCACGTTGCCCCTGAACCCGACACCTATGTCGCCAGGCACCAGGTCCAAAATCAACTGGCCAGTTGCCCGCCCGCCACGCCATGCGGCTTCCATCTGGTCCAGGCGCAACGAGTTACCAGTGATTCGCAAATTTCCCGCCACTGGGCCAAGGGTCAGCGGGCCGGTCGTCAGTCGCCGCATGGAAACGTCGGTGCTGCCGGCCAGGAATGGGTGTTGGTCGGCGAAGAGCACGCGCGCCCAGGCGTCTGAACCGTCTCCCTTCACCAGCGATATCGTACCATCCGGGGCTACGGCGATGGCCTCGGTGATCGGTGTGTGGCCGTTCAGACCGTCGATTTCCAGGGGCAGGCCGGGCATCCGGATCGATACGTTCGTGCTGGTCACCATGGCATCGACCCGATAGACCGTCCAGTCCCCGGATTCCAATCGGAAGGGGATGCGGACGGTCCCGGTGCCGGCGAATGTTTCGGGTGGTGCGGCGATGCGGGCCAGATCCTGGACGACCGTTCCCTCGACGGCGATCGCTTGCCGGCCCACGATGCGATCGATACCTTCGGCTGCCAGGGCACGTCGACCGCCGGGCACCTCGGGAAGGTCCACAGCGGCTAATGCCTCCAGGTGCGTTCCCGACCGGCTGTTGTCCAAGGTCATCCGGTCGATACGCAGGGAAGCCAACCGGTCCAGGCGGCCACCGATTGACAACGACAGGTCGCCGATCGGCCAGGCCAGGTCGGCATCGTTTTGTGTGACGGACCCGATTGCAAGAGTTCCTTCGACCTCGACCCGACCGCGATCAGGCATACCGGTCGCGGCCAGTTGTACGTCGGCCGTCAGATCGGCGACCCGGAAGCGACCGGTGCCAGATGGCATTTCGGCGGACGGAAAATCCAGGTGCGCCCGCAGTTGCCGGGTGTCTGTATCGGCATCGATATCTACTCGGATCGTGCCGTCTTGCACCGTTGGGCCGTCGCCCCCCGTGGTCACGAGGGCCTCCAGCGCGGCGCTCCCGCGCGCCCGTTCCACGGCGTCCCTGTAAAGTATGGGCATGGCGCCGTCCATGTGCCGCACGACCCCGGTCAGCCTGCCCGTCGACTTCAAGTCCAGCCGCGCGTTGGTCAGGTCGGTCAGCCCCGCCGGCATATCAGCGAACAGGCGGGCGAAGGGCCCCGGGTCGCGCAAGACTGCGTCGACCGTCCAGCGAAGCGACTTGTCGCCACTCATCCACTGCAAATCAAGGTCGGTGTGCATCGGATCGGCCGATCCGGTCGTGCGCAACCGGGCCGAAAGCGACGGTCTACTGGTCGACAAGTCGACAGCAACGTTGCCGGCCAGACCGAACGGTGCGTTTCGTCCGTCCACTGTCGGTCGGTCTATCGCCAGGGTGGCCCGGACGTCCAGTGGGGCTGGTCCTATCCTGATGGTTCCGTCCATGTGTGTGGCTGGGAAACGGAACCCGTGGCCGTGCTGTCGAACGTGTACATTTGTAGCTGACACATCGAATGACAGGTCCGCATGGACTGCCTGTTCCTGGGATTTTTTCCCTGTGTTCGGTAGGCCCAGTCGGCCCGCGATTCGCACGTTGGCCCCTGCCTGGTGCCAGTCCACGGCACGGGCGACGGGTGCCATCAGCGGCTGCAACAGAGCCAGACTCGGGGTGCTCAGGACCAATCGCACGTCGGCACCCTCCGGATCCTTCACGGCGCCCGCATCCATCGCCCACGAGCCGACACGGCCCGAAAGGGCGACGGTCCCGGTAGACCGGGCGGGCGAATCGCCGTCGATTACCACGTCATCCAGGGTCGCATCCAGTCTGGAGGCCGGGATAGGCATGGCCCGCTGGCCCAGCAATGCCTGCGACGGGCCGATCGTCAGCGTGGCCTCGCCCCGCCGTGGCAGGGCGCCATCCAGCGGTACCGCGATCCTTAGCGCCACGTCGCGAAGCGCTATCCGGGCGCTGGGTGCCTGGGCGTCGAAGGCCCTAGCCGCTAAAACCAGCGCAACGTCGGACGCCTCGTTGGCGCGCAGTGTCCCTTCCAGGCCCACGGTTGCGTCCACGATGTCTACTTCTGGCGTCAGACCGTTGGTCAACGTGATCCGATTGGTCTGTACGGCCCCGGACAAGACGGCTGTCGCGTCGGGTCCTGGGGATAGCACCAGGTCGGGGTGGACTGCTTCCAGGGTCAGGGTCCGCGGGCCCGCGACCATGACCAGATGGCCCAGGTCGCCAGCCAGGGTCACGGAACCACCCGGTTGCACGAACGGCGAAGAAGGCCTGATGCCAAGTTCGCGGATTGCCAAGTCCAACTGCCCTGGTCCGTCCAGCCGGATGGGTAGCATCGCGAGCAGAGGTTCGGGCAGCGCAGGGATGTCGATCTGGATCGTCCCCTCCCGAACGTGTGCCGTTCCATCGGTGGCCCCGACACGGGCCGCCAGTCGGCCCGTCACAGCGCCATCCAGTAAGTCCAGGGCTGAAATGTCGATGCGGAGTCCGGCCGGGTCATTCGCAGCAGTCGCGTCCAGGACGATGGCACCGAATGCGGAGGGCAGGCGGTCCGACAAGGACTGGTCCACGACACCCAATCGCACGTGGGTCGTAGCGGTCCCGTCGATGACGCGAATCCCGGCATCCAGCAGGATATGTCCCCCGGCGGCGGTTGCGCCCGGCGCCGCGGGAAGGAATCGCAGCGGTACGCCGCCCTCAGGGCCGAGCAGCGCCAGTCGCCCCCCGATCGCGCCGTCGGGGGCCAGCGAAAGGTCACCCGAAGCGGCGATTGAGGAAAGGTCAATGAGCGAAACCGCCCCATCTTGCGCGATATCCACGACGGCCAGCGAGAGGTCCTCGACGGACATCCGTTCGATTCGGACATCCATGCCTTGAGGTCCGGTAATCGACCAGGGGCGGTCCCGGATCGCCGGCGCGTCGCCTGTCGCGAACATGTCCAGGTTTGATCCCTGCGGGCCGCGGACCCACGACGCGCGCACGTCCCGTAGCGCTAATCGAGATACCCGGATCCGCCCAGCCAAGAGTGCTGTGGGCGCGACGTCGATCTGCGCATCGGCGATCGACACTAGGTCTTCTACATGGACGGCCCAGGGGGGAGCATTTGCAACCCGAACGCCGGACAGGTGGACCTTGCCTCTCGTTGATATTCGGGCGCTTTCCCACGAAACATTCAGGCCGGTCGCCTGGCGGATCTGTCCGGACAGCCATGTGCGCACCGGCACTGTGTCCAGCGACGCCAAGAAGAGCCAGACGGCCAGCAGGGCCAACAACCCGAGTCCAATCGTGACGGCTGTGGCGGTGACGGCGATTTGGCGAAGACGGCCTCGGGCCGGTGCGCCGGGTGTTGCTTTTCGCGTTTCCATCAATCCCCAGGGTCGAATCGAGCGGACCCGGTGATTGTAGCCTGGATCGGCATCGGATGACGCCGTTGCAGCCGGCCTGGGGCGCATCGAGGTTTCGTGGTCTCGTCCTTCAATTCCTTAATGTCTGCGGATATGATGGCGGAATGGATTCGGACCTCAGAATCGATACCGTCAAGACTGGAGCCTGTCAGGCTGGCGTTCGCTGCGAATTCGAGGACGCGGCGGTGCGCTACCACGCCCTTTTCGATGCGGCGAGCGATGCCATTTTCTTGATGCAGGGTGAGCGATTCATCGAGTGCAACCCGATGACGCTGTCGGTGTTCGGATGCACCAGGGAACAAATTTTAGGTCAGTCGCCGCAGCGATTCTCTCCGCCCAGCCAACCGGACGGCAGCGATTCCCGCGAAGCGGCTGCGGGGTGGATCCGCAAGGCCGTCGAATCCGGCCCTCAGCGCTTCGAATGGCTGCATACCCGGTGTGACGGGACGCCCTTTTTTGCTGATGTCTCGCTGAACCGCCTCGATCTGCGGGGGCAGGTGTTCCTCCAGTCCATCGTTCGCGACATCACCCAACGGAAGGTGGCCGAGGACGAAGTCCGCCAAAGTGAGGCCCGCTACCGCAACCTGTTCGAGAAGGCCTCGGACGGGATCGTCGTCTGTTCGCCTGCGCTGGATATCCTGGACGCGAACCCCAGTTTCGCCTCGATGACCGGATTTTCGCTGGAAGAACTTCGGGGTCGGCTGGTGGCTGACCTATACCTGGACGTGCCACCGGGCGACCTGGACGTCAGCATCGCGCAGGTTCGAAACGGCGAGGTGGCCGATCGGGTGCGGCGCTTGGCCACAAAGGACGGGGCACCGGTCGAGGTCGAGGCCCGCTCGAAGATGCTGGCGGACGGCACGATCTTGGAAATGTACCGGGACGTGACCGAGGCGCGCCGCCAGGAAGAGGAACGCCATCGGCTGGCTCGGATCGAGACTTTGGGTGTCATTGCCGGTGGGATCGCCCACGATTTCAACAACATCCTTACGGCAGCGCTGGGGTACGTCGAACTCGCTTCGTTGCAGGAGGCGAGCAGAGAACGGGCGTCCGAATCGCTGGAAAACGCTGTGGCTGCAATCGAACGGGCCCGGAGCCTTACCAGCCAGTTGCTGACGTTCGCGCGGGGCGGTGAGCCGGTGCGTCGTGTGTTGCGGTTGCCGGATTTGATCCGCGAGTCCGCGCAGTTTTCGCTGCGCGGGTCGGTCGTCGTCTTTCGCGCGGACCTGCCCGATGACCTCTGGCCGGTCAAGGCGGACGAAACTCAGATCAGTCAAGTATTTCACAACTTGGTGCTGAACGCGCGGCAGGCGATGCCGTCCGGCGGTGAGATCCGGATCCTGGCACGCAATATCGAGTCAGGGGAGGTTCCGGCCGACATCGCTTCTGAGGGGCCGTTCGTCGAGGTCGTGGTCGTCGAGCACGCTTGGGGCATCGACCCTGAAACCAAGTCGCGGATATTTGACCCCTACTTTACGACGAAGTCGGACGGCCGTGGCCTGGGCCTCGCTACGGCGTACAGGATCGTCCAGCGTCACGGCGGTCGACTATCCCTAGCGGTCGAATCCGGGGTCGGATGCACGTTCACTGTTCTGCTGCCGGCGGCCCCTGGTGCCGAGCCTAAGACGCCACAGGTCGTGAATCGCTCCCACCTTGGCCACGCGCGGATCCTAGTCATGGACGACGATCGGGACATCCTGGCCTTGTTGCACGAAGTGCTCGAACACGCCGGCTACGAAATGGTCGCCGCGATGGACGGCGCCTCGGCCGTCGATGAGTTGAAGCGCGCTTTTTCCGAAAGTCGGCCCGTCGACCTTGCCATCGTGGACCTGACGGTGCCAGGTGGAATAGGTGGCCGCGAGGCACTGCCGCTGATGCGTGAAGTGGCTCCTGACCTACCGGTAATCGTGTCCAGCGGGTATTCCGAAGATCCGGTTTTGTCACGGTTTCGGGAGGAAGGGTTCGACGGCGCCTGTGCCAAGCCATATAGAATCAATACGCTGTTGGCCGAGATCGCCAGGGCGTTGTCATCCAGTCAGCGAAGTTGACGAAGCGCGGTCCGTAAGCGGTTTGCTAGCTGTCCGGATGATCTTGGCCAATGCTTGGGGCGGGTGGGGGAGCATCGCATGACCGAACTCTTGTGGATCGTCGGTAGCGGCCTGCTTATGGCAGCGATCGCGCTGGTCGGCGGTGTGACCCTGCTGCTTCGGGAGTCAACGCTGAAGGCGCTGATGCTGCCGCTGGTGGCGTTCGCGGCCGGTTCTCTGATCGGCGGCGCGCTTTTCCATATGATCCCGGCGTCTCTGGAGACCTTCTTTCCAGTGTCGGCCCTGGTATGGGTCGCGGTCGGCTTTGTTTCGTTCCTGGCGCTGGAACAGTTTCTGCACTGGCACCACTGCCACCGCGCGACGGCCGAGTGCCGCGAGCCAGTGACTTACTTAATCCTGATCGGGGACGGGCTCCACAACCTGATTGGCGGGCTGGCGGTCGGTGCCATCTTCATGACGGACATCCGGCTTGGTATCGCCGCGTGGATCGCGGCCGCGGCCCACGAGGTGCCCCAGGAACTGGGGGATTTCGCCGTGCTGATCCACGGTGGGTGGACGAAGCGCAGCGCTCTATTGTTCAACGTTCTTTCCGGGTCCACGTTCCTGGTAGGAGGCGTTGTTGCCTGGGCGATATCGGCCCGTGTCGATATCGGATTCTTGGTGCCGTTCGCCGCCGGCAACTTCCTGTATATCGGGGCGTCGGACCTGGTGCCCGAAGTCAACAAGGCCCACACGGTTCGTGCGAATCTGCTGCATTTTACTGCGTTTGCCGTGGGTTTACTGATTTTGCTGGCGATTCGCCACGTCTGAACCCACGGGCCGATGGCGCGCCCTGGTGCGCGAGGAGGTGCCCACAATGTCGAAGATCGCCCCATTCGAAGCCCATTCCGATCGCTACGAACAGTGGTTCGAGAAACATCGGGCTGCCTATTTGTCCGAACTGCTGGCCCTGAGACCATTCGTGCCCTGGACGGGGGACGGGCTTGAGATCGGTGTTGGCAGCGGCCGGTTCGCTGCCCCGTTGGGTGTCCGGACCGGCGTCGACCCGTCCCCGACAATGCGTGCGCTGGCCCGGGTGCGGGGCATTGATGCCGTCGATGGGATCGCTGAGGCCCTGCCGTTTCCCGACGGACGGTTCGACCACGTACTGGTCGTGACCACATTGTGTTTCGTGGATTCCCCGGCCGCGATGCTGGCCGAGGCTCGTCGTGTCCTGCGGCCCGGCGGTCGGTTAGCGGTTGGCTTCATTGATCGGGGCAGCGAGTCGGGGCGGGCCTACCTTGCAGCCCGCGACGATAACTTGTTCTACCGGGACGCGACGCTCTTCTCGGCCGATGATGTGGCTCAACTGTTGCAGAATGCGGACTTTTTCCTTGATGCCTGGGGCCAGACCATTTCCTGCCAGCCTTCCGAGATTCACGAAATCGAACCCCTGCGTCCCGGTTACGGCGAAGGTGCCTTCGTGGTCGCAGCGGCGGCACGTGGCGGGTGATTCAAGGGAAGCCCTCATTGACCTGCGGTGTGTAAAACCTTATAATAGCTGCACGTTTCTCTTTGCAGCCCGGGGTTTTCCCGGACGGAGTAGTTGTTGTTTATTCACCACGACGAACGCCGG
>CAZHDQ010000010.1:15759-16193 GCA_964531595.1 uncultured Anaeromyxobacteraceae bacterium | reverse complement strand
GGCCAGGAAGTGCATCTCGACGCGGATGACGCCGGCACCCTGGCATCGCTCGCAGCGACCGCCCCGCACGTTGAACGAGAAGCGGCCCGGGGCGAATCCGTAAGTGCGGGCCTCGCGCGTGCTCGCGAACAGTGAACGGATGTGGTCGAACAACTTGGTGTACGTGGCGGGGTTCGACCGTGGCGTGCGGCCGATGGGGGCCTGGTCGATGACGATGGTCTTGTCGAGTTGTTCAATCCCTTCGATCGCGGTGTACGGCAGTGGGCGCACCCTGGCATCGTGCAGTTCCCGCAGCAGCGCTGGGCAAAGTGTGTGTGTGACCAGTGATGACTTGCCGGCGCCCGAGACGCCGGTGACGACAGTGAACGTGCCAAGCGGAAACGCGACGTCGATATCCTTCAGGTTGTGGCCGCGGGCGCCGCGCAGCCACAGCC
>CAZHDQ010000010.1:0-15749 GCA_964531595.1 uncultured Anaeromyxobacteraceae bacterium | reverse complement strand
GACGCGTCGCTGGAATCGGCACGGCCTGGCGGCCTGACAGGTAGGCGCCAGTCAGCGAATCCGGCGATGCCAGCATCTGCGCAGGCGTGCCCTGGAAGACGACCTGACCGCCGGCCCGCCCCGCCCCGGGGCCGAACTCGATGACGTGATCACATGACAGGATGGCGTCGCGGTCGTGCTCGACAACCAGGACCGTGTTGCCCAGATCGCGCAGGCGCTGGAGCGTTGCTATCAGCCGCCCGTTGTCGCGTGGGTGCAAGCCGATCGAAGGTTCGTCCAGAATATACGTCACGCCGGTCAGTTCGCTGCCCAGTTGCGACGCCAAGCGGATGCGCTGGGCCTCGCCACCGGACAGCGATGCCCCCGAACGGGATAGTGTCAGATACCCGATGCCCAGATCCTGGAGCACGGCCAGACGGCCGACGATTTCCTTGAGGAGTTCATGGGCGACGATCGCGCGCGCGTCGGAAAACTTCAGGCCACGGAGCACGTCCAGCAGCGATGCAATCGCCATATCCGACAGGTCGGCGATGCCTTGGCCACCGACGCGGATCGCAAGCGCTTCGGGGCGCAGTCGGTGGCCGCCGCACGTGTCACAGGGCCGGTCGGTCAGGAACTTCTGGTAGTAGGTCCGCATGTCGTCCGATCGTGTTTCGCGCAACCGCCGGACCAGCATGTTCGCGACGCCCTCGTAGCGGACGGCCACAGACCCGTTGAAGGTCTTAGACTTCCATTCGACGGATACACGTTGGCGGTCGCCGTACAGCAGCAGATCGCGATGCGCTTTGGGCAGTCGTTCCCACGGAAGGTCCAGGTCGATGTCATGGCGCCGTGAGAGGCCCGCCAGGATCTCGGTGGTCCAGCCGTTTTCGTCCTCCATAGCCTTGGCCCACGGGGCGATGGCGCCCTGGCGCAACGACAGCGTTGAGTCGGGTACGACCTTATCGGGGTCGATCGTCAGCGAAGACCCCAGGCCGTTGCACGAGGGGCACGCGCCGACGGGGTTGTTGAACGAAAACAGTTGCGGCGACGGTTCTGGAAACGAGAGCCCGCAGTGCTCGCAGGCCAAGTGCTCCGAGAACACGCGCTCGTCGCCGCCGTCGGGGACAACGACCACGCGCCCGCTACCGGCCTTGAGGGCGGTTTCGACGCTGTCGGTCAGCCGCGGGCCTATACCTTCCTTAAGTACGATCCGGTCGACGACGACGTCGATGTCATGCTTCTTGTTCTTGTCCAGCGAGGCCACGTCGGCCAAGTCGGCTACGACCCCGTCGACCCGCACGCGGACGTATCCGTCGGTGCGCAGCGATTCGAACAGATCGCGGAACTCGCCCTTACGGTTGCGGGCCAGCGGCGCCAGAACCTGGATGCGGGCCTTGCCCGTCGGGTCGGCCAGGGCGGTGCCCATCGCCATGATCTCGGAGACGATCTGCGCAGGCTGCTGGCGGGCGACCGGACGGCCGCACTGGTGGCATGACTGGTCGCCGATGCGGGCGAACAGCACGCGCAGGTAGTCGTGGACCTCGGTGATCGTGCCGACGGTCGACCTCGGATTCGATGATGCGGACTTTTGCTCGATGGCGATAGTCGGCGTCAGGCCGTGGATGCTGTCGTAGCGGGGCTTTTCGAGTTGGCCCAGGAACTGCCGGGCGTATGCGGACAGCGACTCGACGTAGCGTCGCTGGCCCTCCGCGAACACCGTGTCGAAGGCCAGAGATGACTTGCCTGACCCTGAGACGCCGGAAAAGACCACGAACCGGTATTTGGGAATCGCCACCGTGACGTGCCGCAGATTGTGCTCGCGGGCGCCGGTGACGACGATCTCGTTGGAATGCATGGGACCCTCCGCCGGCGGGAATAATAGGCATCCGTCAGCCCTGGGTCCATCGGGAGGGCGGGAAAACACCGCCTGCCGCGATGGCCGCTGGATCGCAGGGCCGAATCCAGGCCAAGGCGGCTGTGGATTTTGGGAGCGCCGCCAGATGTCAGAAGCGCCGCCAGATTGCACGGCTGCGGGAACCGGTGGTACGATGCGCCATCAGTCCCGGTAGGGAGGACACCATGAAGCCACGGTACGCGGGGGCGACCGATGTCGGTCGCAAGCGCAGCCATAACGAGGACCGGTTCCTGGTCCAGCCGGAAGACGACCTATTCGTCGTCTGCGACGGCATGGGCGGCCACGCGAGCGGCGAGATAGCGTCGCAGATAGCGGTCGATGAACTGGCGACGTTCTTCAAGCAGACCCGCGACGACGATGATGTCACCTGGCCGTACCGGCCGGACCGGCGACTTTCGGGTCTGGAGAACCGACTGGTGGTCGGGATCAAGTGGGCCAACTGGAAGGTATTCGACGCGTCGACGTCGGACCCACGGTTCAAGGGTATGGGCACAACCGCCGTGGGTATTGCGGTCAACGGCGAGACCTGCGCGATCGCTCACGTCGGCGATTCGCGGTGCTACCGGATCCGGGATGGACGGATCGAGCAGATGACACGGGACCATTCGTTGCTTGAGGACTACAAGCAGTTAGCGCAGTTGACCGACGAGGAGATCAAGAACTTCCCGCACAAGAACATCATTACGCGGGCCTTGGGCATGAAGGAAACGGTGCAGGTCGACACGCGACGCGAGCAGCGCCGACCAGGCGACTTGTACCTGTTGTGCTGCGACGGACTGTCGGGTGAACTCGAGGACCCCCAGGAGATCTTGCAGACCGTCAACGAGTTCATGCCGAACCTGGACGAGGCCGTGACGGAACTGATCGCCCGTGCCAATCGGCGCGGTGGGCGCGACAACATCACAGTGGTCCTGGTCGAGATGCAGTAACCGCCCGGCCGGACATGGCTTTCCCCGCCTTGAATCGACGACTTGCCCCCCTATTGATTCATGTGACATAAGCTGACGTGACCGATTCCCCAGCTCCGCGAAACGTCCGGGATTCAGCGCGGACCTGGCTGCAAGCGATCCGCTAGGTCCCGGATCGCGACGACCGGTTGCGTGCCGTTCTCGGCCCAGCCAGCCGGCGGAAACTGGAGCCGGCCCGGTGCGCAGATGTAAGGGCCGCGGTACGTCGGATGCGCGACCAGCACGTCGTCCAGGCGTACGCGGGGACCCGCAAACGCGATCCCCTGAACGCGGCCCGACATGGGGCCAAGCAACCGATCCAGGTCCGGGCATCCCTCGAACGGCAGGACCTGGACGGTGCGCCGGCCGGGCCCGGGTCGGTAGCCATACGATGGTTCCAGTATTACCAGTGGCGGGATCGGGCCAGCGGCGGGCAGGACCCTCCCACCGGACAGGCGCGCGAGCATCCGGGCCTCCTGGGCGAACAGGCGGACGGCGGCGGCGGCGGCTAGCGGGATCGGGGCCGGCGGCAACGTGCGGGCGACTTGTGCCAGCGCGTCTGCCAGCGCCGCGGCGAATACCTGCGGATCGACCGCGCCGCCCGATTCGACCAGTACGACATGTGGAGACAGGCAACCCAACTGGTCGTAGATGGCGATATCACGGGCGACCGCGCTGGCGAGCCAGGGCAGGGCCGCCGTTTCCAGGGCCTCGCGAAACAGGATCACGGCCGACTCGCGGTGGGCGCCTGTCAAGGTTGGCCGTCGGACGCGTGCTGCGAGGACCGCATCGACCGTCGCGTCGGACCCATACACCAAGCATAGGGGGGCCTCGGCGACCGCACGCGCCAGGGCCGGGGACCCGGAGGGCAAGTCGATTGTGAGGACGGCGGGCGAGAGGACCTTTGCTACTTGGTTGATGCTCTTAACCAGGGCCCGGGTGAACGACGGTTCCAGCCCGGAGGGCTTGATGATCAATGGCACCCGCGCGGCCAGCGACGACACGACGACGTTGGCGGCCAGCGCGGGTACGCGGCCCGCGAGGATCGCCAGCAGCCACGGGTCGGGCAAGGCGCGGGGGACGCGCGGACGCCCATCCGCGACCAAGCGCGCCAGTGCGGCGTCGGAAAACGGCGAAAACGCGCGCCGGGCCGCTGTGGCTGCGTGCCTCTTGGGCCAGCCGGTATACGTCGTCAGCGCGGCGACTGCATCCGGCGGCGGCCGGCGCCAAGCGTCTCGCAGTGTCCGCAGGGAAGCCAGGAGCGTGGCCTCGTCCATGTCGGGGAAGAGGGGCGGGGTCATGGCGCCTCCCGCGTCAGCCGGTCCGGGTCGCGGCCTCGGCCGAGCAGCCGCGTGCCTGTGCCCCGGGTGCCCGCACGATGTCGGTGAACCCGTTGGCGACCTCGGTGGCCATGTCCTGGGTCAGCACGGCGACCGCGGTGTCGAAATTGGCCAAGTCGTAATGGCACAAGACGCCGCGATCCCCGGGAGCCACCGGGGCCATCGTCCGTGGATCGAGTACGCGCGTCCGCATCCACGGCACGCCGACCAGTCGCCGTGGGCCCGGGGTCACCCGCGGGGCGTCGTACGCCTGGGACAGCAGTTCGGTCATTCCGTATTCCTCGACGACGTCCTCGGCGGGGATTGCCAGCAGGCGTAAGAAGGCGGCGCGCAGGTCGTCGCGGCCGACGCCACGGCCCGAGGCTTTGGCCCCGCCGGTGTGCATCGCGCGGCTTCCCGGCGGCAGCGCGAAGCGGATGCCTGCCGCCCCCAGGCCGTCAAACAGCGTCAGGAAATCGAGGGTCGTGCCCAGCAGGACGACGGGGGCGCCCGCAAGGACGGCCGCCCCCAGAGCCTCGGAAATCGTTGCCAGGTCCACGGTGTCGCCTCGCCGGGCCCATGTAGCGTCCGTCGCGAAGGCCTCGACGACCATCGACGCCATGTGGGACAACGACGAATCAGGCCGAGCCTCGGCGGCGGGGATCAGTGACACGAAGCGGTCGGGCCGCGTGTCGTGCATCACGAATCGTTCGAATCCGCGGACCACGGAAACCCGGTACAGGTCCAGATCCTGCACCAGCCGCCGGCCGGGTGACCCGGTCGTCGTGCCGGACGTTTGGAAAATCGCCTGGGCGGTCGACGGTGCGAAGTGCGCGACAGTCATCAATTTGAACGCGGTCTCGGGCACCGGTTCGATGCCGTCCAGGTCGGGCAGGGCGTCGGGCCTCATCAGGCCCTGGGCCTGGGCCACGGCGACGGCCAGTGCCTGGAATGAGGCGTCATCCGCCGGGCCGCCGGCCTCGATTTCGTTGCGGATGCGGTCCGCCAGCCAGGGCTCGATCATTGGGCCGTCTCCTCAATCACGGATTCCAGCACGTCCAGCGCTTGGTCCAGTTCGCGGTCGTCAAGGACCAGCGGCGGGGTGAATGCCAGGACATTGGCTTCGGGGCCTTCGGTCAGGATCAAGATCCCTCGTACCAGCGCGCGGCCAATCACGCGGGTGGCCAGACCGGCTCGGGCATCAAGCGCCACACCGATCATCGCACCGCGGCCACTGACTTCCAGGACCGACGAGTAACGTTCGCGCCAGCCCATCGCCCGGGCGCGGATTCGCTCGCCGATTGGCGCAGCGCGCCTTGCCATACCGGCGTCCAGGGCACCGAGTACCCCAAGGCCGGCCGCGCATGCGAGTGGGTGTCCCAGGAACGTCGAGGTATGTACGGCCTCGTGACCGGCGCCGCGTACGGCCTCGGTAACGCGGGGACGCATCAGGCATGCGGACACTGGAATGCCGCCGCCCAGGGCCTTGCCCAGGCAAACGACGTCTGGGACCAACCCCTCGGCGTCCCCGGCCAGGAACGTCCCCGTGCGCCCGGAGCCGGAGTAGACCTCGTCGGAAATCAGCACCAGATCCAGTTCGGTCGCCAACGCGGCCAGCGCGGGTAGGAAGCCAGGCGGCGGCACGCGGATCCCGCCGCGGCCCTGGATCGGTTCGACGATTATCGCGCCGACGTCGCCGGTGCCGGCCAGTTTGCGCACCCGGGCCAGCACCGCGTCGGCATCGGAGCCGTCGGCCGCTGGGAACGGGGCGAACCGTCCGCGGCCGGAAAGCGTCGGTGCGAATGGCGTCCGGAAGACCGGGTTCCAAGTGACCTCCAGCGCCCCGGCGGTCAGTCCGTGGTAGGCGCCTTCGAACGCGATTACACCTGGACGCCCGGTGGCGGCCGACGCGAACTTCAGCGCGCATTCGACGGCATCGGCACCGTTAAGCGACAAGACGGCGCGGTAGTCAGGCGCGGGCATCCTGGCGACCAACCGAGTCAGGAAGCGCGCCTTGATGGCCGGTGGGTGGACGTCACCCATTCCGTGAAGCAGCCGACCCATCTGCGTACGCAGCGCGCCCACGACCCGGGGATTTCGGTGGCCGACCAGGGCTGCACCGAAGAACGACGTCAGGTCCAGGTAGCGGTTGCCGTCCACGTCAGTGACGCGCGCCCCGGACGCCTTGGCCAGCACGACTGGAAAGTCGGACGCGAAGTCCAGCACCTGCGGGGCCTCGACCTTGGACAGCGCACGCAACAATGACTGCGAGCGGCTGCGGCCGAAGCGTTGTCCACGGGTCGTCGCCAACGGGCTTTCCAAACGCGAGACGGCGCATGATACCGCGAAACGGCTTGCGGGTCCGTGGGGCCCCCAGGGCTGAAGCCCTAACGGACCTTCAAAGTGGCCAGGGCCAGGGCCGCCAGTAGCGCCGACACGATCCAGAAGCGCGATACGATCTTGGGTTCGGCCATGCCGCAATGCTGGAATGTGTGGTGGATTGGCGCCCGGTACAGGATGCGCCTCCGCAGCAGGCCCAGGCCGACCCATTCCTGGATAGCGGTCGACGCGATCTCGGCGACGAACACGCCGCCGGCGATCAGGAACACGAATTCCTGGCGCAGCAGGACCGCCGCGGTGCCCATGGCGCCGCCCAAAAACAGCGACCCGGTGTCGCCCATGAAGACCTCCGCCGGGTGGCAGTTAAACCACAAGAACCCCAGCGCCGCCCCGGCGACCGCCCCAAGGAATACCGCGATTTCGCCTGTACCAGGCATGAACGTGAACAGCAGGTACCGCGAAAATATCGCGTTTCCAAGGACGTAGGCGAACACGCCCAGTACGATCAGCACGAACAGGGAGGGGCCCACCGCCAGCCCGTCCAAGCCGTCGGCGAAGTTCACCGCGTTGGCCGAATAGACGATCATCAGCACGATGAAGGCGCCATACGCCCAGCCCAGGTCGAACAGTGGGTACTTGTAAAACGGTACAGACAGCGTCGTGTCGACCGCCGGCCAGGGAGTCCACGCCGGGTGTAATAGAAGCACGGCAAGGCCCACCCCGAAGGCGATCTGCCCGGCGTACTTTCCGGCGCGAGACAGGCCCTTATCCGAGTTCCGGCGGCGGATCTTAAGCATGTCGTCCAACGCGCCTATGGCGGCGAACCAGATCGACGCGGCAAATAGCGTCAGGACATAGGGGTTGGCCATGTCGCACCACATCACGGCGCTGCCCAGGCCGCCGGCGAGCAGAAGCAGGCCGCCCATCATCGGGGTGCCGGTCTTGCCACCGGTGTCGATGTCGCCGTAGGTGCGTTCGACCGAGCGGACCCCCTTCCGAAACAGCAGGTGGATTAGGGGCCGGCCGACCAGCAGTGTGATGAGGAAGGCCGTGACGACCGCGAAGATCGAACGGGTCGTGATGCCGCCGATCATCGCGGGGAAATCCAGGATGTCGATGTGGCTGCTGAGCCAGTAGAGCATGTCGTCAGTCTCCGGGGTGCGACTCGGTGTCGCGGATCGCTTCGGCCAGGCGACGTGCGGCCTCCCTCAGTGGGTATAGAGGCCGGTTTCCCACCGAGGTCAGAAGCACTTGGCGCATTTCTTCGCGGGCTCGCGACGGGGACAGCATCTTGCGGCGGACCAGCGATGCCAGGGCCTTGTACACCGAGGCCCGGACGATCCAGACCCGGTCGAGGCGCAGGCGGCGTAGCCGTGGCACCAGCGCCTCGGTATCCACGGCCAAAAGGCCCAGCGCTTCGGCTGCGGCGGACCTGACCTCGAAGCTGTGGTCCGTCAGTCGCGTGGACAGGGCGTCTTCGAATCGGGTGAATGCCGCCCGCTCCCGGATATCGCCGGCCGTCGTCGCCAGTGCGACTAGCGCCTGGATGGCCGACCGTCGGGCCTCGTAGTAAGGGTCTTCGACGCCTGCCGCCAGCGCGTCCAGCACGGATTCGTCCAGATCACCCAGGTAACCCAAGCCCACGAACGCATCGCGCCGGACGATCGGCGCCTCGCGCAGGCGGCCGTCCGGTCTGCGGCCCGCGGCGTATGCCACAAGGACGGCGCGTCTTGTGACGTGGCCGGCGAGACCCGCCATCCGGCAGCCCCGGGCGCGCTGGACGTAGTTGCTTTCGGCCAGGAATCCGTCGATCTTGTAGCGGACCAGCATTGACTCGTCCGGTTCCAGGGCGCCACCGGCCCGGACCTGGTGTAGCAGTCGCTCCAGGCCGCCGGAATCTAGTCCAAGTATTCGGTCCCCGGCGTCGGATGCGCCGGGCCGGGCGACATCTGCGGGCAGCGGGACCCCTGCCAGCAGGGCGTCTGCGTGGTCGGCGATCCGGGTCAGCACACTCGGGTCGTGCTGTGCTGTCGCCCGACGGCCCATCGTGTCCAGCCGTTCTGGGTCGTGGATCAGCCCCAGGATCTCTGCGGCCAGCGCCTCCCCGTCCACCGATTCGACCGCGGCCGCCGGGTCCGCCAGGTCGATCCCCTCGAACATGATGACCGCGGCGCCGCCCCGGGCCAGGCTGCGGGCGTTGCCGACCTGGTGGTCCCCCGGTAGGTTGGCCTTGGGGATCACGATCGACGGCAGCCCCGCGGCGCACACCTCGCTCAGGGTGCCGGCGCCCGCCCTGCACACGGCCAGGTCCGCAGCAGCGTACTGCGTGCCGATGTCGGTGAAGAAGTCGGCGGGCATGTAGCGCCGGGCGGCGTCGCCCAGGGGCGGCATGTCTGCGAGGCGTTTAGCGGTATCTTGCGCGCCGTTGTAACGGTTACCGGCCAGGTGCTTTCCGGTGCCATGGATCACCCAAATCGAGGGATCGGCCAGCAGCCGGGGCAATGCGTCGACCACTGCGCGGTTCAGCGTTCGGGCGCCCTGGGACCCGCCGAATGCGAACACGACCAGGGCGTCCGCGGGGATGCCCAACTGTCGGCGCGCCTCGTCGCGGTCGCCATGCACGGCCCGCGGCCGGACCGGGTAGCCTACGACCGCGCCGTTTTGGAGCGGCAGTCGCGGCAGCGTTTCGGGAAAGGCCACGCCGACGCGGTCGGCGAACCGGGCGGCCACGGCGTTCATCCGGCCCAGCGCTACGTTGGATTCGTGGACAAAGATCCGGGTCCGGATCAGGTGCAGCCGGCGCAGCAAGGCAGCCGCCAACACCACCGGTGCGGCGCCGTAACCGCCCGTCGCGACGACGAGATCGGGTCGCCATGTCGCGAGGATCCAGGCCGCCTTCAGTGTGCCCGCCGCAAGCGTTGCCAGAAACACCAGGAACGCGGGAATGTTTCGAAACCCCGGCCACGGGCGCGCACGCACCGTCCGCAGCGGGATGCCGGCCCCCGGGGCCAGGACCGCCTCGGCCTTTCCCCGCAGACCGACGTATAGGTGGCGCGCGCCGGGATGGCGTAGCGACAGTTCCCCGTGAATGGCCAGATTCGGCGTGACGTGGCCGCCTGTACCGCCACCGGTGTACAGAATGCGTAATTTCGGGGGCGCCAGCATCGGGTTTCCTGTGTCTGGGCCTGCCTGCCGGATCTGCGCGGAGGCTATCATGAATGCCGACGGGACGTGAAGGCCGCTGCGATAGAACACTGGGCGCCGTCAGTGAAGGTCCGGGAAGAAGCGCTCCCAGGCGGGTGTGAAGTCCTCGCCCTGATCCGAGAGAACGGGCCGCACGGCGGCGCCTTCCCTGGACATAACATACAGGCGCTGCCGCCCGTCCCGCGTCGATGTGAACGCGACCATCCGGCCGTCGGGCGACCATGACGGTCCTTCGTCGTTCCAGGGGCCGCCGGTCAACCGTCGGACCGTTTCTGTCCGCACGTCGTAGGACCAGATCGAGAACCGCGAACGCTCGCCTCGGGACTGGTACAGGATCTCGTTTCCGTCGGGCGACCAGTCCGGGCTGGTGTTGTAGGACCCGGGCAGCGGCAGTGGCCGCGGGTTGGTTCCGTCGGCGTTCATCACGAAAACCTGGGGGCGTCCTAGCCGGTCCGACACGAACGCGATCCGGCGGCCGTCGGGCGACCACGACGGACTGGTGTCGATGTGTTCTGAACGGGTCAGGCGCGCGACCTCTGCCCCGGTGCGCGCGTCCAGGATCCAGATGTCTGGTTCACCATCGGGCGCGACTGTTAGCGCCACGTATCGCCCGTCCGGCGAAAACGCCGCACCCGAGTTCTGGCCTTGCCGGTCCGAAAACACTTTGCCATCCAGCCACAGGTCCGCGTTACCGTTACGATAGCCGGTCCAAGTCAGGCGTCCGCCGGGTGCCCACGACGGCAGCATCGCTAGTTCGCCGTCGTGGCTGGCCTGCACCGGCGTCCGGTCGCCCAGCGCGACGGTGAAGATTTCCTTAGGTTCGCCCGTTCGGGTCCTGCGGGCGAACGCGATCCGGCTGCCGAACGCCCCGGGCAGGCCGGTGACGCAGCGCAACAGCGCGTTGACGTACCCCTGGCCGAACGCCTCCAACCGGTCCGCCGACAGGACGGCTTCGGCGCCTTCGAACGCCAGTCGGTCGCCCTCCTCGGTCAGGTAGGCGTCCAGTCGAATCCGCAGCCCCTGTGGCCCGGCCGACAGTTCGCCGACCACCACCAGCCAGGCCCCGGTCCGGTACCATCCGTCGTAGTCGAACGCGGTGGGGCCGAACCACGCCACCGTACCGCCACCGGGGACGTCGGACGGCGCGCGGACCCGAAATACCCCCGACAGGTCCAGATCGCCGGCCAGCGCCGTTTCCATCCGGCCTGCCAGGAACGCCAGGTCGCCGCCGGGCGTCAGGTCCTGGATGCGCGGCCAGGCGACGGGAATCGGCGCGGTGTTGCGGGTCCACCCCATCGCATCGCAGCGCGGGTCAGCGGGTCGTGGGGCCGGGAATCCGTCCGCTTGGGCTGGGACTGCCGCCAGCGCTGTCGCGGCGAGCAGCAGGCAGGTCGCCAGGACTCGAATCGATGCACGCAGCGGGTCGGGGGGGCGTATCAACAGGTTTGTGCTCCGGGGCTAGCGCTTGAACAGCGCGCCGTCCAGGTCGATCACCATGCCGTGCTGGTTGATGAACGCCAGCGTCTTTTCGTCCGGTGCCGGTAGGTACGCCGAACCCCCGTCCTTGGGGGCGAAGCGGCGCACAGCCTGCAACGCCGCCGCGTTGAAACGGCTATCCGACGAGTCCTCGATGATCTGGTAGCGTAGGATCTGGCCGGCGGCGTCCATCTTCGCCACCTTGATGCGGACCCGCAGGCGCTTCAGGTCCGCGTCGGTCAGGAACGGCGGGACCGTGAACTGTTGGCGCAGGGCCAGCGAGACCTTGCCCGCGTAAACGTTTCCCGCCCGGAATTCGGTCCCAGAACCGTGGACGCTGCCGTCTGGCGACCCCACGATGCGTGACAACTGGGTCGGCCGCTTGCGCGGGTCGTCGTCCTCGGGTGCGCCCAGGATGTCGGACAGCGAATCGGTTCGCTTGCGGTCGACCTCGGCCTTCTTGGCCCGCACGTCCTTTTCCGGGACCTTCACCTTGCGGACTGGCTCGGTGGCGACGTTGACCGCCTCCTCGATCTTTTCGGGTTGCTCGTATTTGACCAGTTTCGGCAGCGCGACCTTCGGTTCGGCAAAACCAAGCTGCGGAATGATAGTCGCCTCGATCATGCCCACGTCCACCGCCGCCATCGCGTCAAGCCCGCGCCGTCGTCGCAGGAAAGGCTTTTCGGCGCAGCGAGATCCGTCGCACAGTTGCGGTTCGCCTGGGTAGCCGGTCGCGCCGCCGTCTTCGGACCCGCCTGCCGTGGCCAGCATCACCGCGAGCAGCAGATGTACAACGAACGTCACGCCAAGCGCGAAGCCCGTCGTCCACCGATCCGACCGTGTCTTGTCAGGCGGGTGCGCCAATGTCTTACGACTCCGGGTCCGCGATCAGACCGAACTTGGCCACACCCGCCGCCCGCACTCGCGCCATCACCTTCAGCGTCAATCCGTACGGCAGGCTTCGGTCGGCCCGAAGGTACAGTTCCTGGTCGGTCTTCAGCTTCTCGTTCGTGCCCAGTTTCGCCACCAGCGGGTCCAGGCACTTGCGCATGGCCTGGTCGTCCGCCGCCCCCCAGGCACGCCGCCGGTTACCGGTCACCGCGTCCTTGATCTCGGGGGCCGCGTCCAGGCATCGCAGTATCTCGATTTCGCCCAGGTGGAACACTACGTTTTCGTTGATCGACAGTACCAGTTTGCGTTCCTCGGCCATGTTGACCGGTTCAGCGTCGGTCCTGGGCAAATTGACGGGCACCTTCTGGTCCAGGTCTTCGGGCGGCCGAATCGAGTCCTCGGCGCGGTCGCGTTCCTGCTGGACCTGCATCGTCTCGATCGACGAGGAAATCATGAAGATGATCAGCAACACCAGCATGACGTCCACCAGGGGCGTCACGTTGATCTCGGCCAGCATGCCCCCGTGGCCCGGGTCCGACATGGCCATCGATATCACCCCCGCGCGTCCGTGTTCCGGGGCGGTCACCCCGGCCGGGCGTCACTTTCGGAAGAAATGGCGCTTCAGGATGTTCAGGAAGTCTATGGCAAAGTTATCCATCTCACTCGCGAACACCCGAATCTTGCTGTTGAAATAGTTGTACGCCATGACGGCCGGGATCGCGGCCAGCAGGCCGATCGCGGTTGCGACCAGTGCCTGGGCGATGTGCGGCGTCACGGTTTGAAGGACGGGCTGGTCCGGTTGGATATAAGCGAACGCGTTCATGATGCCCCAGACCGTGCCGAACAGCCCGATGAAAGGGGCGGCCGACCCCGTCGTTGCCAGGAATGGCACCATCCGTTCCAGCCGTGTCTGTTCGACCTGTTGGGCGCGGCGCAGCGTCCGTTCGATGTTTTGGAACCCGTAGTCCTCGCCCACGGCGGGTCCCTGGGCATTGCCGGCCTTGACGCGTCCCAGTTCGGTGTAGGCCGCCCGAAACACCCGTGTTAGCGGGGCCTCTCCGGTGCGCTCCGATGCCTCCCAGACGCCGTCCAGCGTGTCGGTGCGCCAAAACGTTTCCAGGAACGCCTCGGACTGGCGTCGCAACTTCCTGAAGGACAGCCACTTGTAGCCAATGATGAACCAGCAGGCCAGCGACATCGCGATCAGCACGATCAGGACCATCAGGACCATGCCTCTCGACACCATGACCTGCTGGAACACGTTGATCCCGAAGGATTCTGTAACTTCAGGCAGCATTGGTTGCTCCTTTCCACCCGCGCGCCGGGCGCAAGGATACCATAGCGATCGTGCCGCCCCCCAGAAGGCGTCGCGGCGGTGCTAGAATGCGTCAGGGAGACCACGGGGGCCCAGTGCACGATACCTTTAACATCCTGGGAATCGACTTCCCGGCGTACTTCACGTTCCTGATGTTCGGCTACACCTTCGTCGTTTTGTTGGCGCACCGGGACACGCCGCGGTTGGGGATCGACGGCAACCACTTTTTGGACCTGGCGATGATCCTGATCGTCACGGGTATCCTGGGCGCGCGTCTGCTCCATGTCGTTGCTGATGGCCAGTTTGACGAGTACGTCCGCCTGTGTACCAACCCGTTGCAGACGCACGGCGAGATGCTGCCCAAGGGCGTCCACTGCACCACGGATGCCCAGTGCGTGCAGGCGAAACTGGGCGCGTTGTGCAACCTCGATAAGGGGACCTGCCATTCGGGGCGTGACTGCCTGCGGGCGCTGAAGTTCTGGTACGGCGGACTGGCCTATTATGGCGGCCTGGCGCTGGCAGCGGCGGTGGGGGTGTGGTTCATGCGGCGGCGCAAGATGCCGCTGGCACGGGTCGCGGATTTGGCGGGTTACGGGATCCCCCTGGGGTTGGTATTCGGCCGGATGGGGTGCTTCCTCGCCGGTTGCTGTTACGGTCGTCCGTCGTCGTGGGGTGGCCTTGCGTTTCCGGCCGGGTCGCCTGCTTGGCAGCACCACGTTGACGCTGGGTTGATCGCGCGTCAGGCGACGCATTCGCTGCCGGTACACGTCACGCAGTTGTGGGAGGCTGCGGCGTGCCTGGGGATATTTGCGTACGTGTACTTCTGGCGGCGGACGCGCCAGCGGTTTGACGGGCAGTCGTTCTACGTTTCGTGCATGGCCTACGCGGTGGCGCGCTTCGTGATTGAGTTTTGGCGCGACGACCCTCGTGGCGATTGGTGGGGTCTGGCGACGTCGCAGTGGCTGGGGATCCCGCTGTTCCTAGTCGGTGCCTTGCTGTACTGGCGGGGCTGGCGGCGGTCCCGCCCGATAGTCTGACTGCGTCGGCGGAACATCTGGCTGCGTCGGCGGGTTGTTGGTGGGTCGCCGGCGGGTCAATCGTTTCCGGCAGGTACCCCGTCTTGCATCCATGCCCACTGGCGGGCGATACCCTCTTCCAGCCCGACGCGCGGCGCGTAGCCCAGTTCCTCGGCGGCCCGGCGCACGTCCGCGAACGTCCGTTCCACGTCGCCGGCCTGCATGGGCATCCATCGGATCCGTGGCGTGATGCCGGTCACGCGTCCCACGGTGTCGATCAGTTCGACCAGCGTGTGGGGGTCGCTCCCGCCCAGGTTGTAGACCCGAAAACGGTCGATCCGCCGCAAGGCCGCGACCACGCCGTCCACGATATCATCGACGTAGGTGTAGTCCCGGCTGGTCGGCCCATCGCCGAATAACGGCAGTTCCTGCCCGTCGCGGATCAGGTGCAGGAACTTCGAAATCGCCAGGTCCGGTCGCTGGCGTGGGCCGAACACCGTGAAGAAGCGCAGGCAGGCCACCGGCAGTCGGTACAGGTGCCACCATGAATGACACAGCAGTTCGCCGGCCCGTTTTGTCGCGGCGTAGGGGCTGAGCGGGTGGTCGACGGGGTCGTCTTCGGCGAACGGGACTTTGGCGTTGTTGCCGTACACGCTGGAACTGGATGCGAACACGAATCGCGCCACCTTGTGACGGGCCGCCGCCTCCAGCATGTTCACCGTGCCGCTCAGATTGACCTCGGCGTACAGCTTGGGCCGTTGGATGCTGATCCGCACGCCGGCCATCGCGGCGATGTGGACGATCGCGCCGGGCCGCGTCCTCGATACGGCGGCGTCCATCGCATCGCCGTCCCGAATGTCTGCCTCGACCAATTCGAATGAGGGGGATGTCAAGGCGTTTCGCAGGTTGCGCCGCTTGATTGCCGGGTCGTAGAAATCGCAGAAGTTGTCGACCCCGACGACCTGGACGCCGTCGCCGAGCAGGCGTTCGACCAGGTGAGACCCGATGAATCCCGCCGCGCCGGTGATCAGCACCTTGCCAGGCAGTTCCCCGGGCATCGTTTCTTCGCGGATAGTTTCGGCCACTGCCCCACCTCGCCGCGGTTGAGCTGGATGATAGCACGGCCCCCCCCGAGCCGTTGTGCTTGCGCGCGAATCTGACACGGCGGGCGAATCGTCTTGCTTCCTTGCGCCGGCCCCTGCCTCACTCGGCGCTGTCCACGGCAGGTGGCGGATTCCAGGCATCGCCCCCAATTCACCCCCTTCGCCGCGATTCGGCCGGCGATTCAGGGCTATCTGGTGCGTTGCCTTCACCGATTTGGTGCTCGATGTACAGCAAGTACAC
>CAZHDQ010000009.1:0-17452 GCA_964531595.1 uncultured Anaeromyxobacteraceae bacterium | reverse complement strand
TCTGGCAAGCTTGGCTGGCCAGGTCAACCCGGCGCTGATCGACGCTATCGAGGGCGGCGACATCGGCATCATCTTCGAATTCAGCGATGTGGAAGACTTCGTCGACTCCGGCGATTTCACGCTGAACGGCCTGCTGGGCGAGTCCACCGCTGATCCGGCGGAAATCGGCGGCGAGTACGACCTGTCCGAAGACGGCTACGTCACGGAAACCTGCCGCCCGCTGATCTACTTCATGAAGGCCAAGATCGCCGGCGGCGAACTGACCACCCCGCTGAGCCGGTTCTCCCTGTCGATTCCGCTTGACGCGACACTGATCCTCACCCTCAACCTGATCGACGCCCAACTGAAGGGCACGGTCACGGAAGGCGGCGTGGACGGCGTGGCACTGACGGACGGCGTGCTGTCCGGCATCGTGACCAAGAAGGAAATCATGGATACCCTGGACGCGATGCAGGCCAGTTGCGACGCCGTGCCGGAAGAAGAGCAGCCGTCCTACTGCGGCTACCTGGGCATGGTTGGCCCCTTGCTGCCGGCCCTGTTCGACCTGCACCGCACCGACGATGGCGAGTACTTCGTCAAGGACAAGGAAGCGCACCCGGCCAACGCCATGTCCGTCTGCATGTCCTTCGAACTGGCCAAGGCCACCATCAGCGGCTTCGAAGGCGCTGCTGCCAAGTAAGCCCGAACGCGAATCCCGGGGCGTCCGCGAGGGCGCCCCGGGTTTCCCCTTCTTTTTCCCTTCACCCCATGTCGAGGACGACTGCCTGGGGATCACTGGGCCGTTTTACGCTAGGATCGCGGCGACGCGGCCCGTAGTTCGGAGAGCCCCGTGAACGGCGGTATCGAAATCACCAACCCCCGCAGCCGCTCCCTGGTGGCGACGACGTTTCGCTTGGCCATTTGGACCGCTTGCACCATGGTAATCGCCGGGGGCATGGCGGCGGGACTGGCCTACTTGATGCTTGCGCGGGACCTTCCACCAATCCCGCCTTACGGTGCCATCCGGTTCGACACGGTCAGCCGAGTCCGCGCCGCCCACGGCCAGATCCTGGCCGAGATGTTCGACGAGCGCCGATACCTGGTACCCGCCGATAAGATCCCCAAGGTGCTCGTCGATGCGGTGCTCTCGTCAGAGGATGAACGGTTCTTCGAACACTCAGGCACCGACATGCGCGGAATCGCCCGGGCGGTACTGGCCAACCTGCGCGCCGGGCGGGTCAAGGAAGGCGCCAGTACGATCACCCAGCAGTTGGCACGAACCCTGATGCTGTCCCAGGAACGGCGCATGGTGCGCAAGGTCCGCGAAGCGATCCTTGCCCGCCGGATCGAGGACATCTATACAAAGGAACAGATCCTGACGCTGTACCTGAACCTGATCTTTTTGGGAAACGGCGCCCACGGGGTCCAGGCCGCATCCCGAGTCTATTTCGGAAAGGATCTGGTCGATCTGACGCCGGCGGAGGCCGCGACCATAGCGGTGCTACCGCAATCGCCTGGGTCGGTCACGCCGGTCTCGAAACCCGATGTGGTCCGGATCCGGCGCGACCACGTGCTGCGAAGGATGCACGGCCGTGGGTTGCTGGACGACGCCGCGATGGAGGGCGCGATCGCGACGGCGGTGCTGACCGTGCCCGGCCACGACAATCTTGCCGAACGGGCACCGATCCCGGCCACCGAGGCCATGCGGGAGGTCGGTCCGACGGCCCGCAGGCTGTCCGAGGTGCCGCTGCTGTCCGACGAGGGCGGGATTACCGCGTACATAACGATCGACCTGGGCCTGCAGTTCGCGGCTCAGAACGCGGCCAGAGAGGCCGCTACGCGGTTGGCCAGACGCCAGGGTTTCCCTGGCCCCGTCGCCCGTCTTATCCCATCGCGGTGGGATGAATTCGCGCGGCGTAACTCGGCATGGCTGGACCTACCAACCCTGGACGCTCTGGGGCCCGATCGCCCCGTCCTGGCGTTGGTCACACGCGTCGATGCCAGCGGGGCGGACCTGATGGTCACGCTAGGCATCGCAGGTCGCCTGCCGCTGGAACGCATGCGCTGGGCGATTCCGTACACCAGTTTCCCCAAGGACGCGAAGAACGTGGACCGACTGCGGATGTCCCTGGACGGCCGATTGAAGGCCGCGACGGACGCGCTGGCACAGGGGGACGTGATCTTGGTGCGCCGCGCCGGCCCCGAACCGTTGGAACAACGTACCCGAGGCCGACGCAAAGCCCCACAAACCGACGCCCCGACCCTGCGACCCGAAGTCCCCCTGTTCGACCTGGACTTGTTCCCGGGTCCCCAGGCGGCTATGGCATCCGTCGAGCCCCGGTCTGGACGGTTGGTCGCCCTGGTCGGCGGCACCGACTTCGACGTCTCCCAGGTCAACCGGACGCGCTCGGTCCGGCAGACCGGCAGCGCCATTAAGCCCCTGTATTACTCGCGTGCCTACGACGCCGGCATCGCCCCGTCGACCGTGCTGACCGGCGCCCCCTATCGCGAGGGTACCTGGGCACCTGTAGGTGACGAAGAATCCGCTGACATGACGCTGTACGACGCCCTGACGAAGTCCGAAAACCGCATATCGCTGCGCGTTTACCGCGCCGTGCTCGACGCGGTCGGCGTGGACGGGCTGAACGACTGGCTGCACCGCCTGGGCGTCCAAAAAGACCTGCTGGGCTACACGCCAGAGGCACTGGGCGCCGATGCAACACCGATGGAGATGCTGTCCGCGTTCGCAACGTTCGCTAACCGGGGCGTCGGGGTCGAGCCGTACCTGGTCCGCGAGGTCCGCGACGCATCGGGGCATCTGCTGGTCGATCGCCGATCGCCCCGGGACCCTGCGGTCGGGTTGATGGATGCGGTTGCACGCGAGTTCGCAATGCCCGGCGAGGACGCGCGCCGCGCGATAACGGCCCAGACCGCCTACCTGATCGCGCACAACCTGCACAACGTGACCGAGGAAGGCACGGCGAAAACCACCAAAAAACTGGGCCGCCCGGTCTGCGGCAAGACCGGTACCCTGCCCTTCGATGTGTGGTTCCTGGGCTGGACGCATGAACTGGCGACCGTTTCCTGGGTCGGCCAGGACCTACGCGAGCGCTGGCTCGGGCGTTCGAAGCGTTCCGGGCGCGTCTTCGGTGCCGACACCGCCCTGCCCGCCTGGATGGCGTTCATGAGCATCGCGACTGACGGTCTGCCGATCGAGGACGACCTGGAAACGGTTCCCGACGGTGTGGTGCTGGCGTCGATCGACCCGGTTACGGGCCTGCTGGCAGCCGAGGGCGGGACGATTGTGCCCCACCTGGCGGGCACCGAACCCGTCGCATTCGCACCGCCTTCGGGCGCTATGCCGGGCGATGCCGAGGCCGCAAGCTTCTAATCCGAACTGGACAAAAAACTGCGAACGGCGGCGTTGCACGACAGGCACACTACCCAGCCAGTTCCTCTTCGGCGATCCGGCGCACCAGTGCCGAGTCGACCTGGTCCTTGTGCGTTTTCATGACCGCACCCATCAACCGCCCGATCTGAGAAGGTCCAGCCAGTCCCTGCTCGACTTTCGCCTGCCGCACCAGCGCTCGTGTCGCGTCCTCGTCGAGCGTTTGCGGGAGGTATCGTGACAGGAACGCTATCTCGAAAAGATACTTGTCGACCAGCGGCCCCGTCCCAGCGCCAGCCGCCTCGAATTCCGGCAGGGCTTTCTTTAGGCTCTTGATGTAGCCGCCAATGATTTCGACGGCGACCGCGTCAGTGATCGGCCCCACGAAGCCGGGCGACGTCCTGCGCTCGGCAAGCCGAGTCTTGATCATGGCCAACGCGTCAACCTCGTCCCGATTCCGGGCCTTGCGCGCCTTGGTCAGTTCCTCGTTGACCTGTTCCTCGATACCCATCGTCGACTCCTTGCCGCCGTTAAAGCGGCAACATTGTACCTCAACACGCTAAACCGAAGTGAAATGCACACGAGGCCACCTAAAATTCGTTTCAAATTCGCATTGCAGCCCTCTGAAATCGGTGGTACTTTCAACCGCCTTTTTTGGCAAGACATCAACACTCCCAGGGAGGTTGCAATGAGACTGCTCAGCGGGAAGGTTCCCGCATTGGCCCACGATCTGGTGAATGCCCTCCGCACGGCGGAGTTGATCGAAGTGGCGGATGACGAGGTTTCAGAGGTCGTGATGGACGTGGAGTCCGTACTCCGCGAATACATCCGCACCGACAAGGAAGTCACCGATAAGGCGCGCGATGCGATCGCGTCCCAGAAACGCGACTACAGCGAACTGAACAAGATCAAGTCGCAAATCGCCCGCGAGCGCAACTTCGGCATCGGCGAGACCATGCCCGAGTACCTGAACGCCCAATTGATCGAGGCGCTGCTCCACAGCCGCCACGTCGAGGAGGTCTTCGGGCTGGACAACGAATTAAACGTCGTTATCACGCCAGTGCTCCGCAAGCACCTGGCTGCCGACGAGGAACTGGACGCAGAGGTCCGTCGTCGCATCCGCAACTTCCAGGAAGGGACGGTGGCTTTCGACGTGCAGTATCGGAAGGTGCAGGAAGAATTGCGTCGCACCAAGCGCATGGACTGAACGGGACCAGCGCTGCGCTAGTTGCCGCCCTTCATCGTCATCTCGCCGCAACTCGGACCGAACGCGACCTCGACGACCGCATCGCCGGCATTGATTCCGCCGTAGCCCGAGACGCTGGCGTCGAGTTCGATTCGCAGCCCGCCGCCCACCGCACAACCGTCGACCAACTGGATCGCGTCGTACCGGACGTCCATGTCGTACGAGAGCGAACTGATGTCGTAATCGATGCTCAGCGCCCCGTCAACAAGGGTGTCCGTCACGGTGATCGCGCCGCTATACCGGTAGTCGCCGCTGTACCCGCCAGACGAGAACGTGATCGTCAGGTCGATCGTGATGTCGTCTCCGTTAACCTTGATGAAGCCGTCGATGGTGCTGCCGCTGTAACCGCAGTTGTTGTAGGTCACCGAATTCCCGGAAACCACCTGGCATCCGTCCTCCAGGAACGACTGCTCAGCCGCCAAGAAGGCCACCACGTCCGAACTGCCGGACGAATTGCGAGACATCTGCTGTGAAGTCAGGTAACTGGCCCCTGAGTAGATTTCGGTGAATTTCCCCAGAGCCGAATCCCCACCAAGGTCGGACTTCAGCGATTCGAGGGCCTTCGTGTCCTGGACCACCGCCGTGGCCTGGCCTTTTTCTTCAGCCGTGGGTGTGAAGTCCTTGACGCTACCACCGCCGCCGCCGCACGCGACGGGCACCAACATCGCAACCGCCAGAGCCACCGGGATCAGAAAACGCTTCATGGATCACTCCTACATGACAAGTCGGGATCACCCGTCGTTGTTCGACGACTAGGATATAATTTGTCCGAGATTAGCAAGAGTCAAGGGGAAATGAGGTACGCCGCGTCAGAACGCCACGAAAGCCGTCAGACCGCCACCGCCGGCCGCCCAGTATGGTGCAACACTGAATCGGTGCTGTGCGACCTTGGGACCCTTGCCGTTGTCCACTACGAACCAGACTATTCCGCCCACCAATGCGGCTGCACCAACGCCAAGCATCACGGGACCGACAATTGCCGCAGTGTTGGCCTTCGAGGCAGAGTCCTTGCGCGTTTTGTATTGCGGTTCCAGGGCCTCGCGGGTCTGTACAGTCATGTCGTAAGCCTTGGTCGCATCGCCCTTGTACTTGAAGTACAGCCCGCCCTCGACCGCGCCGACGATCAACGCGGCAGCACCGATGCCCGACAGCACCCAGGCGCCCGTATTTTGCTTCCAACTGCGCCCGGCCTCCGCGCGGGTTGACCCACCGCGAAGGACGTTTTGGGCCAGCAAACGCGCGGCTTCAGGCGACACAGCACCCGACTTGACCGCGACCCTTGTGCGGCCGACCTCGGCCCCACTTGCCACATCGACCGTCGACAAGACGGCGTCACCCCCGCCGTCGCCAGCCTCGCGCCAGTGGACCGCCACGTAACTCACGTCCATCAGGGCACCAAGCCGGGCGGCATAGTTGGTCGAAAGGCGGGCTGCCTCGCCGGCATCCTTGAACGCCAGACCCAGGTGCTCGCCGTCGAAAACCACGACCTGCTCGAAGTCGATATCGATCCGGGCGGTCTGCGTACCCGTGTTACCCACAGCGATCCGCCGCAGCAAGCCCATCCGATCGCCGCACCGCACCTGGACGAACCGATCCCCAGCGTACAGACCTGTAAAGGTCGCCGGCAACGCATTCGGCATTTGGTGACCGTCGATCCACGCCTTGCATTTGCTGAAATTGCCGTCGATTTCCAGCGAGCCCATCTTGGTGGGGGCCATGTCGCGGACCGTGCGCTCGTAAGCCTGGACCATCAGCGGGTGGTAGTCGCGCGTCGTGACCGACAGTTCGTCACCGAACACCGCGACGACCTGACGCAGAACGCCTGCGGCGGCATCCTCGTTGCCAGCGTCCATGTACGCCCGCGCCAACAGCATCCGGGTCCGCAGCACCAGTTCGCGCGTCCGAGCCTGGGTGGCCATTGCCTCCAATCCCGCCTCCAGCTCCTGCAGCGAACGTGACAGCAACTCGACGGCTGCCTTCGGATCGGTGTAAAGCAGTTCCTCGCCGTCGCGCACCTGTTTATCGACCTTGTCCAACCGCTCGTCCGACAATTCGCGGGCTGGGATGATCCCCTTGGCCGCCAGTCGCGCCAGTGCCATCGAGCGATCCACGACAACCACATTCCGGGTTTCGCGCAGTTCGCGTTCGAGGGCCTGCGTCCAGGCGCCCGCCGCCGGCGACAACCCGCCGCCCAGGTACAGTTCGATCACGGCGACGGACGAATTGCCGTTCGCACGTGCCTCGGGAAGGGCCGCCCCCCAAGCGACCAAGGCAATGGACAACACCCAGGCCGAATGCATTCTGCGCATGCCTCGAACCTCCGCTTGACATGGTTGACAATGACGCATTATAGTCCCGCCGCTTTTGGCGTTACCGGCGAAGTAGCTCAGATGGTAGAGCAGGCGGCTCATATCCGCCGAGTCGGGGGTTCAAGTCCCTCCTTCGCCACTACATCGAGCCCTACGCTTTATCCCAACGACGCCCCAACGCCTCGCGTACCTCCGTCGTCCGCACCTCGGCAAGACGCGCACGCACATGGCGCAGATCATCGATTAGTAACCAGTACTTTTCGGCAAGCCCCGGAAGGTACTTACGCCCGATGAAACGCATCGGCATCCGGTACCGGACCGGGTCGTCTTCGGGAACCGGGAATCCGTGCCGCACCAATGTATCGGCGACAAAAACCTCGATCGGCCGCGTCGCCGCCCACAAAACCGGGTGCTCTTCAAGCGATTTCCCCGGACCGGGTCCCGCGTCCACGCCGGCGAACCAGATATCCACGTCTTCCAACAGGTCAAGGACAGCATCTCGGGCAGCAAGAGCCCCAGCCTCAAGGTCGACCTTGATCCCCGCAATTGCTTCGTCGCTGACCGACGCGGCAACATCCGAGTCCGCCAGGAAACGGCGCCGGGCCTCGGCCATTGGAAATAGTGCCAAGTCCTCGCCCAGTGCCTGACAGACATCGGTCGCCAGACGCCCAAGCGTGGCCAGGATACGTGATTCCTGTCCCCGAGCCTCGTCGCGTTCGTCGTCCAGGTTCATGTGCGATACGCTTCCGAAGAGAACGATTCTTGTCTAGCACGGTTGGCTGTGGAAGAAAAGCGCCGCCAAGACCCGAGACCCCGCCCAAAACTGCACGTACTAGAGAAAAACTTGCATTCTTCGCGTCATTTTCCCTGATTGCCACTTTCACTTTCGATTGAGTCCAGGTATAAATCAGCGGATTTTCGGGCGGGCGCGCTCGGAGCGACCCTGCTTCTCCTGGGTTTTGGAGGTTTCAGATGATGGCCCGATGGCACCTTTGGGTACTGGCGCTTGCCCTTGCGGGTACGGCGGCCTGCGCCTCTGACGTGGGCACTATTGACAGGACCCAGAACGACAAGCTTGAGAAACGGACGTTCGCCGGCCTCTGGTACATGAACCAGACGGTTATCGACATCCCGCAGAGCGGGGCGTTCAGCTTCGTGGGCGAAATGAACTTCGGAGCCACGGGCAAAGTGCTCTTCGACATCCAGGAAGACAAGTTAATCGTCTACCCGGTGTCCGAGTACGTTGAGGACTCGGAGGTCAAATGGCACTCCGAAAAAATCCGCAAGTACTGGGATGACGCGTGCATGACGCGCGACAGTGAGGACCCTGCCTACGCCTGCATCGACGGCAAGGACAACCTCGACGACCCGACCCGCGTCTGCTGCTACATTGAACAGTACGTGGGCCAGCCGATCGCGATCTTTGGGATTCAGTCCCACTTTGACGTGACCCGCCAGTACAACGCACAAACCGGCGAACAGACTAACGTCATCGTCGAAAACACCAGCGACAATCGCTGGTGGCAGCGCAAGTACATGCGGGTCAATTGGGCCAAAAACCTGATCAACGACTACACGTTCATGGCACGGATGATCGACCAGACACCGGTCGATTACTACGTTCAGGAATTCGAGGGCCTGACCGGCAACCCCGACGCCCCGACCGTCACATCCGACTACATCGACGTGGTCACCAAGGTGTACGGCGCGCCTGCCAGCACCGGCAGTTGCGATATCTACGGCGTATCCTACGGTGACTGTGCGCCCGCGGTCGTCAAGTTCCGGACGGCATTCCGTCGCGTCGACCCGGACCAAAACTACGAATCGCAGCGCTTCCACAACGAGCAGGAGCAGGCCCTGTTCGGTTTCTTCCTGACCGAGCGCCACGCGTACGACGAAAACTGGGGCCTCAACGAGTCTGGTAAGGTGTCCTTCGTCAATCGCTGGAACCTGTGGAACAACTCATTCGCCGAGCAGGAGGTCGTCGGACTGGACGGCCAGCCGAAGCCCTGCTTCAAGGACTGGAAAAGCACCGGTTGCGACACCACGAACATCGAGGGGTCCAAGGAGTTCTGCAAGGCGGACGAGTGGTTTACCCACGGAACCTGCGTGCTGCGTTCCCCGTTGCCCTATTCCGAACGCGGTCTGCGTCCGGTGATCTTCACGGTTTCACCCGACCTGCCGGAAATGCTGTGGCCGGCCACGATTCGCATGGCTGAGCAGTGGTCCAAGACGTTCCAGGACACCGTTGCGTGGCTGTACTTCTGGGAAGAAAAGGGCGCCATCCTCGGCCAAGCCCAGGTTCGTGACTGCGAGACCGACGCCGACTGCGCTTCACACGCGATCGTCGACACCACGTTCGAACTGGACGCGGTGGCCGGCGACCACCTGCCCAAGAACGGTAGCGGCGTCGTGTTGTGGTCCAGCATGGCAAAGACAATGGTCGTGCTGGCGGACAAAGGTGTTTCGATGCCCGACTGGCAGTTGCCCTCCGGGCTTGCCGGCAAGTGCGCCGTCCGACTGGTCAACGTATCCGGCGAGGTCCGGACTCTGAACGTCGCTGGCGTCCCGGCGCTGACGGACGTGCCCGTCCTGGTCGACACATCGTACGACCCGGGCTTCCCGGCACACGCCGTCATCGATCCGGTTCTGAACGCCGACTTTGAGGTACCAGGCGTCGGCACGGTCAACGCAGACTGCGACGCGAATACGATCGTGACCATCGTCGCCACCGGAAGCGCGCTGATCCCCGCCACGGCGCCGCGGTATCTGACCGCGGGACTGCGCGTCATCAACGCGACTGGCCAGGCGATCGACGTGTCCATCAACGGTGGCCTGCGCTTCGCGGACCTGCAGGCCGGCGACAACACCGGCTATCTTGAAGTCGGTGGCGGCGGCAACGGTACGAACCTGCCCGCTAATTACATGCCCCAACGCCTGGTGGCGACGGCAGCGGGTGACCGCGGCGACCTGACCTGCTATCGCAGCGACCAGATCGCCAAGTGCGTCGGGTACGGCCGCGCTCTGTCCTTTGAGGACTGGGCACGGTTCGAAGAGATCCAGGCCTCCATGCCCGAAATGTTCTTGCTGTGCCGCAACACCTACACCCCGACGCACCCCGAGACCGGCAAACCGCTGGACGACCGGTGGCAGTCACGGCTGTACGCGCCCTGGACCTCGATTGCACACGCGACGTCCGCGCAGGTCGAGGAACTGCCACTGATCAATCCGTGCGTCGACATGCTGTATGGCGCCGATAAGATGACCGAAGACGAGAAGATGGCCCAGGCCTTGTCCATGAAGAAGGTCGGCGATTCGCGTTTCAGCAGCGTGAACTGGGTCAGCGAGGCCCAGTACTCATCGCCCCTCGGCTATGGCCCCAGCGCCGCCGACCCTGACTCGGGCCAGATCTTTTGGGGTACGGCGAACATCTACGGCTCCTACATTTACTACTACGCGAACCTGTACCGCGACCTGTTCGACCTGATCAGCGGCAAACTAAGCACGTCCGACTACGTGCTGGGCGAAAACGTCCGCGAATGGGTGGTGGGCAAGGGCGTGGGCTCGCGCGAGGCGGCGCTGCAGACCGAAGGCGTTGAATCGCTGATGTCGATGCCCGACAACGCGGCAGAGCTTCGTGTAGCCGCGCAGCAGCAGTTCGACCCATCCGTGCTGAGGACCGGCGGTCACATGTTGACCCACATGGACATGATGAGTGTAATCCGTGACACCCAACTGCCGGCGAAGCTGCAGGGCGCGCTGCCCGTGCAGTCGATCAGCCGTGGCAAGAACCGCCTGAACGCCGTCCGCGGCACCCGCTTCGAGCAGATGCTGATGAACGACGAAGTCCAAATGGCCCACGATTCGGGTTACGCCCACAGCGAATCGCCCCTGGACTGGGCCACGCTGGAGGACCTGAACAAGAAGGAGCACGAACGGCAGGTCTTCTTGTCGAACAACAACTACTGCTTCGCCGGCTTCAACGACGAAGGCATGATCGGCGGCGTCCAGGCCTGGGCCTGTATCGGCGACGACCCACGCCCGCGTTGCACGCGCGAAACCTTCGACCCGCTGGACATCGCGAGCCTCTCCGACAGCAAGTGCTGCATCGATGACGGCCAGTTGCTCGCCGATTCGATCATGATCCGTTACTACACTGCGACCGTGGAGCACGAGGTCGGCCACACTATCGGACTTCGCCACAACTTCGCGGCGTCGACCGACGTGTTCAATTACTTCGATGGGTACTACGACATCCGCGAGCGGGAGCCAATCCCCTGCACGATCGACAGCGAATGCGAACAGGTCTTCGGCCAGTACTGCCAAGGCGGCTTCTGCCACCAGAACAAGGCCACGACATGTTCTCGCGCGACTGATTGCGGCTACGTCGGCGGCAGCGGCACCGTTGAACACTACGACCACTTCGATTGCGTTGCCGGAAAGTGCGTCGAACTGACCCGCTGCGGCCTGCAGGGGCAGTGTGCTGACGGCATGGTCTGCAACGGCTCAGACCACGTCTGTTACCGCAACGAAGGCGGTGCCCTGGTCCGCGACGTGAAGGCCATCGAGAATGGCGACACTGTGGTCCGCCAGATGATCCCACGTGGGCCCCTGACCCCGTCCGAGATCGCGAAGAGCCGGACCATGTATCAGTACTCGTCCCTGATGGACTACGGCCAACGGTGGAACTCCGACATCCTGGAAGTGGGCAAGTACGATACCGCCGCGATCCGCTTCGGCTACGGCCAACTGGTCGACGTTTACCAGGACACTCAGAAGTTGCACGACAGCATCCACCAGTACTCCCAGGCCTACGGGTATTCCTCGGACACCCAGACCTCGGACAACATGGAATCGGAGAATTGGAATTACGGCATATACTTCTCGCAGTTGTACTTCCTGAACAACTACATCGGCGTCGATGCAAACCGGACTGAAGGTGCATTCGCCCGTAACCGCGCGCCTTCGCCGTACACCCAGATCCGCCTCGAGAAGGAAATGGTCAACAACTACTACCGGCAGGCGACCGAGTACAGCCGCGTGATGGTCCCCTACAAGTTCAGCAGCGACGAATACAACGGCAACGTCGGAATCCTGACCTGGGACACCGGCATGGACCCGCTCGAGATCGTCCACAACTTCGGCATCGCGCTGAAGGACTACTACCTGATGGATGCCTTCAAGCGTGAACGCTACGGCTTCGGCCTGCACGCCAACCCCATCGGGTACATGACGCGCCTGCAGTCGCGCTACATGGACGCGATGCGCGGGTCTGCGATGTACTACGCTCTGTATGCGCACATCCTGAAGAACTACGGCTGGCGCGCCATCTGGGCCAACGCCCGCATGATGGGCTGGGGCCTGCGGCGCGCGTCGGAACTGGGCTTCGAAATCCTGGCGAACAACCTGGCTTCACCGGCGCCTGGCTCGTATAAGCTGGACCCCGGCACCCAGGTGTTCCGCAACATCAGTTACGACCCTGACAAGACCGGTTCCGAACTGAACATCGGCTTGGGCCAGGGCAAGTACCCCTACACCCGGTTCTCGGACCAGGCTGGGTATTTCTACTGGGATCACGCAGCGTCGATCGGGTCGTTCTGGGAGAAGCTGGCGGCGATGATGACACTGACCGATTCGACCGTGTACTTCACCACGAACTACGTCGGCGAACAGTTGAACATCGGCGTGGGGACTTCCATCGGATTCAACACGATTTACCCGCGGCAACTCGCCGAGGTCTTCGGCGGCATCGTGGCCGGCGACATGGACATGTTCGCGTGGGACGGCGACGGCACGGATGCGGCGCCCCGCAAGTACTTCGACGAATTCAACATGGACGCATACACCATTCAGCCGGCTCCGTATCTGACCGATTTCGGGACGAAGCCCACGCGGGTCGTTGAGCCGTCGATCGACAACACGACCATGAAGACCTACCTGATGCTCTACGGCATGGCATACCTGCCCGCGTCGTTTGACCCGTCGTTCTTGGACTCGTTCGCAATCTGCATCGAGGGCGGCGCTAACTGCGCAGACATCGGGGCAGGTTCGGGCATCGTCCCCGAGACCTTCACCGACCCGTTCGGCGGCAAGACCTACCGGGTCTGGGCACCGGTTTACCGGACCGACTGGTACTCGCCCAATGTCGTGTTGGTGCGCAAGGCCCAGGCACAATTGACGACCTGGGAGGCTGCAACCGACGACGCGAAGATAGCAGCCGAAATGGCTCTGCGGGAGTCCGTCGAGGTGCTGGACCTGATGCGCGGTCTGTATGAAGTTTACAGCGCGATGCGAATCTAGGCAGGGAGACTGACCATGAAAAATCGTACTGAACGCATGGTTCGTCGCCTGGCAAACGGAGGAACGTTCATGATTCATCCCGTCAAGGCCATCCTGCCCGTCGCGCTGGTCGCCGTAATGGCGGTGGCTTGCGCCCAAGATCTGGGCACCATCGACCGAGTGCAGCAGAACGCGGTCGCCAAAAGCGAACTGCTTTTTCACCCGGACGGCACCCGCAAGGAGTGGTTCGTCCAGGTAACCACCATCGACGCCCCGTACGCTTCGGCGTACTCCTTCATCGGCGACCAGGGCCCGATGGAACGGGGTGTCTTTGAGGTCCAGGAGAACGTCTTGTACTTCTACCGTTCCTATTCGTTCGCCGAGAACGAGTGGGACGGCAACCCCCGGCGCGACGTGGACCGCCCGCTAGCGAACCAGGACGGTACGCCGTACCTGGTCAACGGCGAGGAAGTCTGGATGTCCAAAAGCGCGCCTCTGCTGGCGTACCCGATTTCGTCGCACATGGACATCATCTGGGAATACAACCCGAACACGGGTGAAAAGACCAAGGTTCGCGTCGAAAACACCTCGGACCGGCAGTGGTACGAACGCGAGTACTTCAGGGTCAAGTGGGGCAGCAACATGATGGCCTCGGCCGTCGGGCACAACGTGTTTGGCCGAATCGAGAAGGGTTTTTCGGAAGTCGGCGCCCCTTCAGTGTTCCATGACGAATCCTCGCACCCGGGCATCGCGATGCGCACGACCGAGGACGGGCGCTACATGGATTTCGTCAACGACTGGCTATACAACGCCCAGACCGAACAACTGGAAGGCTACGGAACAGTTCCGCTTTGTTGGTTCTACCCGTGGTACACGGGCGGCATCGTCGAGTGCATCTCCGAGCGGATCCGCATGCGGACGTCGTTCTTGGCCGTCGACCCGGTGCGGGAGGCAGAATACGAACCGCTGCAGATGAGCGATCACGAAATGAGCCGCTTCGGCTACTTCCGTGCCGAACGGCTGTCCTGGGACATGGAGTACGGCTTCACCTACGACGGCGTGAACCGCCTGGCTAACCGCCACGACCTGTGGAAGAAGGACGCTTCCGGCAACATCATCGGCGTCCGCCCCGTGCTGTACTACCTGAACAGCGGCTACCCGAACGACCTGGTCGAGGAAGCCATCCTGACTGGGATCGAGTGGAGTCGTGCGTTCGACGCGACGGTCAAGGCCGTCACCGGCAAGGATCCGATCCAGTTCGAGGCCTACCGTGACAATGGCGAGCCGATGCTGCGCGCCGACGGCCAACCGGTGTCCGTCCAGCACATGTTCATCATCTGCGAAAACAACGCGGCGGAAGCGGCGGCACGCGGTGACTTGACTGCCGAAACCGACGAGTCGATCTGCGGCAAGATGGACGAGGTCAAGCCGCTGGGCGACCTGCGATACAGCTTCCTGAACGCAGTCGTCGCTCCGACCAAGGTAGGCCTGTATGGATATGGCCCATCGTCAGTCGACCCGCTCTCGGGGCGTATCGTCAAGGCCGTGGCGAACAACTACGTAGCCGCGATGCGCGAAGGCGCCCGGCGTGCGCTGGACCGCATCGAACTGTTGTCGGGCGTCAAGTCGTTCCGCGAAGTCGCCGATGCGACCTACATCGCACAGGATGTCCGCAACGACCGACTCCAGCGGTCGACGTACTTCCAGAAGGGCTACTCACTGGCCGAGGCCGAGGCCCTGGCCGCCAAATTGGTCACGCCCGAGATCCAGTCCGCGCTGACCGGCGGCACCGTGCAAAAGTCCGACCAGAACGTGACCGGTACCCGCATGTCGATGCTGGCGGCGAATCCCGACATCGAATCGATGCTGGTGTCCGACGACGTCCGCCTGCTGTTCAAGGACCCGCGCCTGGGTTCCGAGGATCAGGGCGGGACGCTGGCCGGCAACTCGACAGATTACGTGCTGCGCAAGTGGGCGACCACCCGCGGTATCCAAAATATCCACAAGTACTACATGGAGCGCTCGAGGAACGGGCTGGACCTGGCGGAATTCTACGACGGCGCGATCCTGCGGTTGGCCGACGAGTACAAGGCGCGCTTCGACGCCGCGGTCTGTGACGGCCTGCGAGACGTGCAAAACACCGCTTTCGACTTCTCGGTCTTTAGCGATAACAACCCATGCACGACCGCGGCATTGATTGACCAGTTGCGGTCGGCCTTCGCGTATTTCAACCAGTTAAACCCCTACGGCTTCCAGCGAAACTACATCCCCACCCCTCTGGAGATGGAGGCGCAGGAACCGACGCTGATCAACGCGCAAAAGGAAATGAACGCCGTCCTCGATGGCCTGCGCGAACAGTTCGCCGAGGAACTGTTCAAGCGGATCTTCTGGGGCGTGGCGATCCACGAGGTAGGCCACACACTGGGCCTTCGCCATAACTTCGAGGCGTCGACCGACGCGCTGAACTTCCCCCGTGAGTACTGGGACCTGCGCGTGGCGAAGAGTGGTGAATCGTACGTCCCCGTGGGGCTGTGGGGCGAGACCGAACAGCAGGTCGCGGCCGGGCTGCGCGAGTACCAGTACACGTCGGTCATGGACTACTACGCCAAGTTCAACATGCCGTGGCTGGGCATTGGCCTCTACGACATCGCGGCGATCAAGTACGCCTACGGCCGGACCGTCGAGGTGTTCAACACGAACCCGGACCTGTCGAAGTTCTCGGCCTATCTGGACATCGACCCGACGACGGTAGCGCCGTCCAACCTGCCCGTGTTCAAGGACCGTGGGGAAGGTTTCGGCCTGGCCCTGCGGCGCATCCACGCGACCAACATCCCGAACTTCTGGGGCGACGTCGACAAGATTTATGACCGCCGCGACGTGCCGATTGACCAGGTGATCGGCCAGACATGCTCATCCGAGGGCGCGGCTTGCGCCGGCGGCAAGGTCTGCAAGCGATTCTACGAGGGACTGCGCTGCACGCCCCAGGACCTGACGATGGTCCCGTACCGGTTTGCCAGCGACGAGCTGTCATTCAAGCTGCCGACGGTCGGTGTCTGGGACGAGGGCGTCGATTCGTACGAGATCGTCAACAACCTGGTCGAGTTGTACGAAAACAACTGGATCTTCGCGGGTTACTGGCACCAGGACCCGACCTACTGGCCGACAAACTACGACAACTTTGTGCGCATGAACTTCTACCAGATGCGCAACCACTTCCAGTGGTGGGCGATCAACTACGCGGTGTACAACCAAGGCGACTTCTGGCAAAAACGTTTCGGCAAGCGTTGGGAAGAAGACCTTAACGGCGGGCTGCCGGGCTCAATGGCGGCGTACCTGTCCTTCAACACGATGGCGGGCGCCTTCGGCCGACCCGAGCCAAACAACTACGGCTACAACTGGATGACCAAGCGCTACGAACCCGTGGACCAGGTCAACCTGAACAACTACTCGACCCAGTTCACACTGATGGAGGAAGCGGGTGCTCGGCCAATTTACTCGAATTGGGATTACGCAGGCTATCAACCCGTGGTGACGTCTTCCGGCTCGATCTACGAGCGGTTGGCGGCGTTCGAGATGCTGGCCGATCCCGAGACCTGGTTCCTGGCCCAGGACAACCAGGCCGATTCCCGCAAGTTCCTGGTCAACTACGCGTCGGTGTTCCGCAACGAGATGCGCGAACTGTTCGGCGGCCTGATGGCCAACAATTCCGAGAAGTACGGGTGGTGCGTCCTGACCCATCCGGTCAGCAACCAACCGGTCACCTTCACAAACCGGGACTATGTGGGCCTGGGCTACAACGGCCAGGACTGCGCGAATTCCTACCGCGCGTGCTTCACGATGAAGGGCGGCAATGCCGACAAACTGACCCGCGTGTTCTCGTTTAACGACACGTCGCCTTCCTGCGACAACGGCCAGCAATTGTTCGACGTTGGGGGCATCTCGCTGGAACCGGAGCCAATGTACACGTTCCCGACTACGCGATTCCGCATCCCGATGCTGGCGGCTTATTACGGTATGGCGCTGCTGGTCACCAACTTCGACCGCTCCTTCATGGACGCGACTCGGCTGTGGACCGCAGGCGACAAGTACGCAATCGACCCGCCGGCAGGCGCCGAGGTCGCCACCTGCGAGGATCTGTTCTCGGGCCGCGTGTACACAACCTACCGCATGGCCGATGGGCGCTACTACCCAGCGTTCGACCTGGTCAAGCAGTGCGACTTCCTGTTTGGCTGCTACGACCCGTCCCGCAAC
>CAZHDQ010000008.1:0-17998 GCA_964531595.1 uncultured Anaeromyxobacteraceae bacterium | reverse complement strand
AAGGCGCCCGTGTCAGGGCGCGTGACATCGCCCAGGCCAACTTGCTCCACGCAGTCTTGTCTGGTTCAAACCATGCGGGCCAGCAAGGCAAGCGCCTTGGGCCACGCAGCCTTGTTCGGTTCAAACCAGGCGGGCCAGCAAGGCAAGTGCCTCGTCCTGCGTGCGTACGTCACCTCGCAATTGTGCGTCCTCGAGCGCGACCAGTGCCTGGGCGACCGCCGGTCCACGTGCCACACCCGCGGCCATTGCGTCGTTGCCAGTGACCAGTCGTTGCGGGTGCAAGTCCTCGTGGGTCCAACCGGCCAGCAGGTCTTGTGCCTGTTTCACCGCCTTGTCGACCTGCCCTTCCAGGGGCCGCATCGTCCCCAGTGTGGCGATCGCCCACGGGGCCTGGGCTTGCCGCAACAGCCGCTTTGTAGCGGCCACATCCTCGAAATCCAGGTCGCGGATCCGGTGCCCGATCCCGATTATCTCCGCAACGTCGCCGACCATCCGGCGGCTGTGCCGAAGTCGGGTCATGACACCTGCCGCGCCAGCCTCGCCAAGCGGCCACAGCAGCAGGGCCCAGCCGCAGACCCACCGTTGCCCGGCCTCTGCGGTATCCACACGATCCAGTGCCACTGCCGCGACCTCGCACGCCGTGCCCACGTCCAGTTCGGGCAACAGGGACGCCAGCAAGCCGGTTTCGGCCATCAGCCGGATCCCGTCACCTGGTCGTGGCCCCATCAGCATTTTGCGCATCTCATCGGCGATCCTCTCGGCCGACACGCTCGTCACCGCCGCCGCGTAGCGCGTAATCGCGGCGCGTGTCCCTGGCTCGATTGTGAAGCCCGTCCGTGCCGCGAACCGCACCGCCCGCAGCGGTCGCAGCCGGTCCTCGGCGAAACGCGCGTCCGGGTCGCCGATCGCCCGCAGCACGCCGTCGGCCAGGTCCCGCTGCCCACCGACCAGGTCGATTACCTCGCCAGTCATCGGATCCAGCGCCAGCCCGTTTATGGTGAAGTCACGCCGCAGCACGTCTTCACGCAGGTCGGTGAACCGCACGGCATCGGGCCGGCGCCCGTCCGAGTAACCCGCGTCGGCCCGCAGAGTCGCGACCTCGAACTCACAGCCCATCAACCGCACGCGAACCACGCCGAACTGCACGCCGACCGGCACCGTCTTGCGAAACAGCGCCATCACCTGCTCGGGCCGCGCTGACGTGGCGATGTCGTAGTCTGGCGGGGTTTCGCCCAGCAACAGGTCCCGGACCGCACCACCGACGATCCAGGCTTCGTGTCCGGCGTCACGCAGGACGTCGACGACCTTCAAGGCGGCCTGGAACAGTGGTTCTTCGACGGGCAGGCAAAGCATTAGTGTTTCCCCCGGGACCCATACGGACACGGCGATCCTAGCGCATCGGGCCATCCACAGGGTGGCAAACACCGACAATCCTTGTGCGGTCAGGGTGCCCCAGGCGGCGGGTCTTAAAAATCATCGCCGGACAGGGCGCGAAACGACACCTGGGCGGAAGTGACCGTCAGCTCGCCCTCATGGGCGTATAACTCGCCGTCCAGCGTGAAGTCGCCGGACGTCGTCAGCCGGTTCGCCTCGGGGTAGGCCAGGATGCTGTTATGCGGCACTTCCCACAGCAGGTGCGGCAGCAGATGGACGACCTCGGACGGGGTCTTCGCGCGGATCACCTTGGCGTGAAAGCCCCGGCCCCCCGGCGGCATCGTCAGCGCCCAGACCAGGCCCCGCACCAATTTCATGTCGATTGTCGATGCCACGACGCCCAGTACGTCGCTTTGGTGCGCGCCGTCGACTTCGGCCCCCTGAGCTTCCGGCCGCAGGCGCCACAGATTTTCACGGAAAAAGCGCGACTGCACTGCGCTGCCAAGCACGCCGGTCGCCAGCAGCCGCGCCAGCCCGACGTACCCCGATCCCAGCCGGTCGCACAGTTCCAGGACGTGGTGGATCACCTGCGACCCGAAGACCATGCCCAGCATTGGGTGGGCGCCCGCCCGGTCCACCTGTAGAAGCCCCAGCCGCCGTGTCGCCAGTTCGCCCAGCGTTACGTCGCCGAACCTTTCCTGGAAACGTTGAACCGTCGTGACCGGGTCGCCCTTGGTCCGAAACGCCCGGCTGGCCATGTTGTAAGTCCCGCCGTTCAAAAACAGCAGCGTCGGCAGATGCACCCGGCCCGCCGCCACGTCCGGCCCCAAAAGGCGCATGATCGCGTTGATCGCCCCGTGGATCGTCCCGTCCCCACCGTTTATAGCCAGTACCGACACGCCGCGCTCGATCAACAAATAGTGCAGCGCGCCATCCAGTCGCGACCGGTCGGCCGTCACGACCGCGTCCGCCGACGAGCCCAGGTGTGCCTCAAGCCGACCGTGGGTCAGCGGCAACCGATTGTTGCGGTGGGCGGACGGGTTGGTCAGCACGCCCAGCCGCACGGGGATCCGGGCGCGGGCCGTTGTCGCCTCGGATGTGTGGCTGCGGGTGGTCATGTCGCTTCAGCCCGGTGCTAGGGGCGGGTGCCGTAGAAAATGCCCTCGGGGTCATACACAGCACCGCCGATTGTCAGCCCCGCGTCCCAGTTGCACGGCTTGTTCTTGGCGCCGAGGGCGTCGAACCTCATGTCCTTGTTGTGGTCGAACATCTGGCATGGGTCACCAAGCGGCGTGCCGATCTGGAAGTTCTGGGGCGTCGAGTCCAGCCCAATCAACGTGCTGCGCAAGTACTCGGACCCGGTATTGATCAGCGCGTCGCACGCGCCTTCGATCAGGTTCGTCGTCAGGCCCGGCGCGCTAGTTCCACCCAGGAGGTTGGCCGCGAATTCGGCGCAGCAGGTCCCCGCGTAGATGCAGTCCCGGCCGGCCAGTAGCGATCCAATCAGTTTTTCGTAGGAATCGACCGCCGGCAGCCCGTCTTGGCCGCTTCCAAATACCTGAGGCAGCAAGATTTTTTCGATAGCGAAGTTGACCAGCGCGCCGTACTTCAAGTCCAGCGGGTGCTTGGCGATGGCCAGCTTGTAGCCCGGCAGCAACTGGGCCTCGATGTTCGCTGCCACGGCGTTTTCGATCCCCGGGATTGCCGACATCGACAGCGTGATCGCGCCGCATTCGTCGTCCAACGGGTCGCAGTCCTTGCCCAGCGTCCACTTCAGGATCACGGTGTGCCAGACCTCGCGGCATGTGCCCATCGGCAGCAGCCCGTTCTTGTCCGGTTCCTTCGTGCAGGTCATTGTGGACTTCAACTGGAACTTCTTCAGGATGTCGCCGACGTCGCCGCCGATCTGGAAGATGTTTGTACACAGCTCAGGGTCATCGCCAGGGCAGTTGTCAGCCAGCAGGCCCAGCAGGATCGCGTTGATGATGTCGGACACAATGGTGCCGACCGATTTCATGTTGTCCAGCGTAGGGTCCTTCAGGTCCTCGAACAGGTAGTTGCAGAAGCTGCTGCCACCCACCGCGCCGAATTTCGGGTGGCACATCAACAGCAGGATCTGGCCGGTCGGGTTTTGGAACAACCCGATAATCACGTCGACGACATCCGCGACTTTAGGGGGCAGGCCGCTTACCAGGTCGAAGGTGCTGGTCAGGTCGTACGACCCGACGATCCGCGGCGGGATGTCCGAGCAGTCGATTTCAACGTAGCGCGAATCGCCCCACTCGACCCGAACGTCGTCCTTGCATCCGTAGGCCCGGACCGTCTTGTCCAGATCCTTCGATTCCCAGCACTGGGCTAAAACGGTGTAGGTCTGGCTGAGTTCTGTATCTAGTTTGGGCAGTTGCTTGAACTTCGCCAGGCTCATGATACTGACGGCCGCGGATTCCGTCGTTGCGGTCGGCAGCGCGCCAGGGAGCAAATCTTCGCACGTTGGCGAGGCGGTCGACCCCTCCTTGAACAGCAGCACCTTGAACGTGTCGAGTTGCGGATAGTCGCCGTGGTATTCACGGATTCCGACGATCAGCGGGTCCGGGTCCTTCGGGAAGATTAGGATCCGGAAATCCAGACACGTCTCGCCGTCATCCAGGCAGGCCTTGACCAAGCAGGACCCACGGCGGTTGCCGCCCTGGACCCCGTCGATCACCAGCCCACCGTCGACCGTCCACGTGTACCCGACATCCAGGGTACATGCACCCTCGTAGGATTCTTCGACCAGCGTGAATTCGACGCCGACGTCATCTACGCCCTTGCCGCACTCGTGGGCCTTGGCCCGGATGTCGCGGCGGGCGCCCAGTGAAACGATGTAATGGTAATCGTTATCCGGGTCGTCCTGTTCGTCCACGTAGTCAAGGGCCATGGCCTCTTCGCAGGGGCCGGTGTCAATGCTGTTCGGGTCGCGCGACGAATCGCCGTTCGGCTGGTCCGAAACCCACCCGTCTAGCGGGTCGTTTCCAAGGTCGTAGACGATATCCAGGCCGGACTGGGGACTCCCACCGCCGCAGGCGACGAGGCCACCAGCCGCCGCCAGCGTCAGGCCCAGCAACAATCGTTTCATCGAAATGCCCCCGAGAAGGTTCCGGTTCCGTTTCGGTTCGCAACCGTGAGGAAGTGTACCGAACAGCCCTTGGGATCGCAATGCGTCCCCAACCCTCGAAACCCCGCGCCCTGGCAGGGGTTCGTGTGCGCGGTCTGGGGCTTCGCAATGGCCTTCGATTTTTCACAAATTCTCAATCCGCAGCACCCGGATGATTCTGCAAGGCCCAGTGTCGCGATTCGCGTGCCATTTGTTTTCTAAACCCATACCCTGTATCGCACGAAGGGCGCGGCGTGATCCGCGTCGATCTGCTATCGGCGGTACGTCTTTGAAAAAGGTTCCGGTTGTGCTAGAGAAGCGCACGACAGATTGACCCGTGGAGGCAATCATGTTCGCTCGGAAAATCCTGGTCGGCAAGATTCACCGCGCGACGGTGACCGAGGCCGACATTGACTATGTGGGATCCATCACGATCGATCTGGACCTGCTGGAACGCGCGGGATTCGTGCCGTTACAGGAGGTTGAGGTCTGGGACGTGACGAACGGCGCGCGCTTTACAACCTACTGCCTCCCCGGCGAACGGGGCAGCGGAAAGGTCTGTATCAACGGCGCCGCGGCCCACCTGGCCCACGTCGGGGACAAGGTGATCATCGCCACCTACGGCTGGTTTGATGGCGATTGCCCGGGGCCGACCATGGTGCCGGTCGTTGTGCCCGACGAGCACAACAGGCTGGAAAAGATGATGGCGTATCGGGTCGATCCCCAGACGTTGGAATTTCGGATCGAGGGTCTGGACTGACCGCCGGTGTTGGCGGGAGGGGGGGCTTGTGGCGCTGTTCGGCAACAAGGAACTAATCGAGGTTCGCCGCCGGCTGGACGAGGCCCGTTCCGAACTGGAACGCCTGCGAAAGGATCTGGTGCGGGCGACCGACAAGACCAGCGCGGCGACGAAGACGGCTCTGGCGGCCGAGGCCGAACGCGACGTTGCCCGCAAGGAAGTCGAGACTTCGCGGCAGGCCTGCGATCGGGCTCGGGAATCCCAGGCCAAGGCCGACGCGATGGGACGGTGGCTTGAGGATCGGTACAACCAGGCCGCCGCCAAAATCGAAGGTGCCGAAACCGCGCGTGACGAGGCGCAGGTTTTGGCCACCCAGGCTGTCGCCGAGCGTGAGCGCGCTGTGTCGGATCGGGAGCGCGCTACGGCTGATGTCGAGCGACTGCGTGCCGAACTGGAATCTGCCCGTGCGACTCGGCGGGAGGCCCCACGGCCTGTCGAAACCCCGAATCCGGGGGCTGCGGCGTCGCCTGGTACTTTGGCCGAGATCGAGAACCTGCGCCGGCAACTGGCCGATGCAATCCGGATGCAGCGCTTGGCGCAGCGCAAGGCCGAGCACAATCGGCGGGCCTATATGATCACCCAGATGCAACTGGACCTGGCCGAGGATCGCCTCCACCTGCTGACCAAGGGCGTTCCGCGCCCGATCCTGCGCGACACTGAGGGATTCGACCCGGACGAGCAGGTGGTGGCCGAGGACGTCGAGGGTTTCGACGATGAGGGGGCCCCGCCGGCCGAGGCAGCAGAACCGGTAATTGTTGTGATTCCGGAAGAAGTCCCGGTTTCAAATGAGGGTCCGTCCGCCGAGTGACGCGGTGTGGGGACCGGACCCGGCCAAGGAACCCGGTAATCGTCCCGGTGTCCTGGAGGCCGACTTGATTTCGACACATCGAACAGTCCTTGTCTTCCTTGCGTGGTCGCTGTGCGTGGGTGTTGCCGCGGGGTGTACCGACAGCCACCTGGTGACCGGCGTCTACCGTTCCAATGAGCCGATTGTCCTCGACGATATCGCTGGTTTCGGAGGGGACGGTGTGTACGTCGAACTGGTGCTTGGCCAGTTTGGGCCCGACGTCGCAGGGTTGGTGCGCTTCTTACAAGATCCCTTCACACTGATCCCGGCCCCAGGCGGGTGTGACTGCCGGATCGTACAGGACGGGCGCTACGACAACGGTGAGGTGCTGTTCAGTTTTCGCGGCCCGGTGCCCTGCGACGACACTGCGGCGCTGGTGGGCGTCCGGCTTCAACCTGACGACACCGGTGACACCCTGCGTGGCCGATTGGGGACAAAACTGGAAGGCGAGTTGCCATACACCTTCACCCGGAAGGTGTCCGAGCAGGATCTGACGGACAGCCACAAGCACTGCGAGGAAAAATTTGTCGACCCGCCCAAACAGGCGCAATGACCCGGTGCGGATTCGCGTCGTCCCTATGATGGGGCGAGCGCTGGCCGGGTTGCTGGTCCTAGCATGTCTGGACGTGTCGGCCCAGGAGGCACCTCCGGCCGGTGTCGCGGGCCAAAACCCATCATTTCCGCGGTTGCGGACCCTTGTGGTGGAGGGGCAGGATTATCGCACCGACCCGGATGCGCTGTTTTACGACCCGGAGCAGCCGCCTGCGGTTTCCGATACGGCAGTTCGCCTGGCCGACGGGGCTGCGGCGGTGCTGTCCCGGGAGCCTGAATTCGAGGTGTTGCGGGTCGGTGACTTGGCGCCGCAAGAAGGTCCGGGCAACCCCGAAATCGTCGTGCGAGGGCTGCTGCACTTGGGGCTGGAGCGGTACAAGGACCTGCGCATCGGCCCGGCGATCACCGTACTGGACCAAGGGGTGACAGCCGCGTTGGCCGATTTTTTGGACGTCTTTTCCCCGGACTTGGTGTCGGACCTGTACCTGTACCTGGGCTTGTCCCATCTGGAAAACGGCAATCCGGCGCTGGCGCACGTGGCCTTCAAGAACTTGTTCTGGGCCACGCCGGACCGGCGATTTCCGCGCGGCTACTTCCCCCCGGACGCCGAGGCGGAGTTGCGGTCGGCGGCACTGGATTTCCTGCGAACCTACCCGAAGGAAACGTACCTGGGCTCGGTTGAGCGCACCGTGCAGTTTGTGACGCGATATCGGTTGGCCGTGGTGTGCTACGTGTTCGCCACGGGCAACGACCAGGCGACCTCTCGGATCGAGGTCCGCGTGTTTGAGGGGCGAGGCAAGGGGCGGGGAACCGTAGGTCTGGGTTCGATGGCCGGGTTTCCTTTCGCCGGACAAGACGATGCGGCGGAGCGGGTGTCCCGGGTGTTGACGGCCTGGGCCGCGTGCGTCGAACTGCCGTCTCGCGAATTGAAAGTGCGGCAAAAGCCCCGTTTTTTCATGGACACGTCGGGTGCCTACCTGTTGTACTTGAAGGTCCCGACACGCAAGTTGTTCCACAACGCGGGGTTCGGGCTGGGTTTGGCGTGGCAGGCCGCCGAGGGGCTGGACGTTTTCGGTCGGGTAAGCATCTTCGAATCTTTCCCGGATTCGTATGGCGATCTGCTCGAGGGGTTTTGGAGTATCCGAGGCGTTGTTGGGGTTGGGTACTCGCTGGTCGGTGACTGGGGGCGGGTGTTCGTACACTCGGGGCTGGACATCAACTATCTCAGCGATTTCGCATCTACGACCGACCCGCAGTGCAAGTTCTGGCCTGACGATCCGAACCGCTGCGTGTCGTCCCGGATCAAGCGCCCCTCCTACCTGGTCGGCATCAACGGGGCGGTCGGCGTCAATGTCCGGTTGGCGGGCCCCATCTATTTGATGGCCCAGGTGGGCTCGACGGGCTACTTCTTCTCGAACAATTCGTCGCCGGAAGTCAATTTTCCGTTCATCGCCGAACTGGGTCTGGGATACGCGTTCTTCTAGGTGGGCACGAGCCGTCGTGTCGCGCCTATCGTTGACGTCGTGCCAGACACTAGCCTAACATCGATTTGCAACAGGACCGGCGGATGAACAAACGGTGCGCATTGTGCGGGCATCCTTGCGCCACGAGCGCGCCTGTATGTCCCGTCTGCGGCGGCGGCACGATCCTCGTGCCTGGCACGACACTTCCGGGGAGACTCCGCATCGCGGGACTGGTCTCGATGACCACCCGTGCGGTGGTTTATCTGGTCGAGTCCGGCCACGCACCCGGCCGCTCCGTGCTCAAGGTTTTGCGCCTGCCGTACGCTGGGGAGCCGATGGAATCGCTGTTCCCCGTGCTGCGGATCCGCCACCCAGGCGTCGTGCAGGCCTACGGGGCCGGCCGTGGACCCGACGGCCTACCGTACGTGTTCCTGGAAGCCCTCGAGGGCGAGACGCTGCGTGCCCTCATTGACCGGGAGGGACCGATTGCTTCCACCCTGGCTCTGGACCTAGCCGTCGATCTTGCCGAGGCTGTAGCAGCCATTCACGGTAGCGGATGCGTGCATGGTGCCCTGTCCGCAGACTGCGTGTTCGTGATGAGGGGCGTTGGCCGCTGTGCACGTCTGGATGTCCGCTTACTGGATTACAGGCCGGTATCGACGACGCGCAGCCGCGTGGACGACCCGCCCTCGTTTCCGGGCACCCCGGTCGGGCCGGCAACAGACATGCATGCCCTGGGCGGCGTCATCTACGAAGCCGTGGCGGGCGTCGTGCCGTGGCATGCGCGTATTTCCGACACCCCGGCGCGTCGGATGGTGCCGATGCCCCTGACGCTGTTGTGCCCGACGAAGCCCATCCCGCCGGATCTCGACGACCTGGTATCTCGGCTCGTGCTGCCGCCTGCGGCTGGGAGGACTCCGTCCGCCGCTGGAGTGGTAGCGCGCCTGCGATGCAGGGATTCGCGAAGGCCTTCCGTGGCGGCCCTGACGCGCACGACTGGTCGCTTTCCGACGGTAGAAAGCGGCCTGTGGCCAATCGGTTCCGTATTCCGTGGTCCCCTTCGGGAACCGGTCCGACTCGCCCGCCGCCATGAACAGCCGCTGCTGGACACGGTGCTCCGCGACGCGGTTGACGGACGGGGTACCGTGGTGTGGTTTCAGGGGGAAGACGGGGCTGGCCTCACGACGCTTGGCCAGCAGTTCCTTGACGCCGCCAGGGCCCGCGGGTTCGCGACCGTATTGGCGACTGCCGCATCGCCAGACCTATGGTCTCAGGTGGCTGGCGGGCTGGGGTTTCCCCCGCCGGGCGATGATCCGTCGGCGTTCGTCGAATCGTTGGTTCAAACGACCACTTCGACCGGAACGGCCCTGTTCCTCGACGACTTCGAGGTGGCCGACTCCGGGGCGGCCTTGACCCTGGATAGGGTATGTCGGCGAATCGAGGATCGGGCCATTCCATTGGTCGTGTTGGTTGCATCGCTGCCTATCGCACCCGCTCCGAAGGGTGATCGGATTGCGCTACATCACGTGCTTGGAACGGTCCGCGGGATGTCCGGCCTCCACACCACGGCCCCGCTGTCCGATCGGGACGTCGACATCCTGGTCGAGAGCATGTGCCCGTTCCCTTGCGACGCTGATATTCGTGCTCGCGTCCGTGGCGTCGCCGGCGGGAACCCTCTGTTCGTGATCAACTACATGGCGCATCTGGTCGATGCCGGGGTGTTGGTTGAGCGAGACGGCATCCTTGCGATGGTTCCGGGGGCGGACCCCGGGCTTCCAGCGGACCTGGCCACCGCGACCTCGCGCCGGATCCGTTGTCTGCGCGAACGTCAGGGGGGTGAGGTAGCCCTGGATCTGCTGACCCGGGTGGCGATTCTGGGGCAGTGGGCCGACCTGGACGCACTTCAAGCGCTCCTGGTCCTGGAAGGATTCGACGATAGGATTGCGCGAAACGAGGACGCACTGTTACTGCTGGTGAGCGAAGGTTTCCTGCGCCGTATCTCGGTCCCGGCGAGGGAGCTTTTGGTCATGACTCGGCCGTCCGACCGGGAGTTGCTGGTCGAGGACGCCGAGGTGTCGGCCTGGACCGAACTGGCAGCCGCGCACGTGCTCCGATCGATCCACGACGACGACCTGCCGCGCATCGCGGCGGAACTTGCGGGCCACTACGAGCGAGCCGGCTTTTTAGACCACGGTCTGGACTGCCGTCTGCTGTCGGCTAACCAGGCCTTTGCCGAGGGGCAATATACTGTTGCCGGCGAGCGGTACCTCCGGGCGGAAGCGCTCCTGGATCGGCTCGGGGACCCCGAGGACCCCCGCTGGGAGGAGGTCTCGGCGGGCCTGTGCGAGATCCTGATTCTCGCGGGGCGCTTGGACGATGTCGAACGGAGGCTCGATCGCGTTCACGGTCGGTCCGGACCGTTCTGGAAGCAGCGGCGGTTGATTCTTGGTGCCCGTCTGGCCCAGGCGTTCGGGCGCCTCGGCGACGCCCGCGAGGTCTGGTCCCTGGTTGGTGCGACATCGGTCGATCCGGCCCGTAGTGCCGAGGCCCGGCTGGTGCTGGCGCTGATGGACCTGGATGATGGACGCCCGGACCTCGCCCGGGGCCGGGCTATCGAAGTCGAGGCTTTAGGTTTCGAACAGTTGTCGGGGCGTATTCAAGGGCTGTTGCTGCTGGTGCGTGGGCGACTGTCCGCGTCTACCGGTGGAGTGGTCGCTGCGTTCGACCTGTTCTCCCGGGCGCTAGGGGCGCTGACGGCGCCGAGCGACCTGCCCGATCGGTCTGAGGCCTTGCTGGAAAGGGCGTTGCTGAACCTGGACCTTGGCCATGCCGAACAGGCCGTCGAGGGGTTTAGGACCGGTGTTGCGCTATGCACCATGGCAGACTACGTGGCTGGACTGGCAGGCCATCTGACAGGGCTGGGGCGTGCGTTGGCGGGGCTGGGGCATGATGCCGAGGGGCGGCGGGCGGTTGTACGCGCCATGGGCCACCGCGAACGGCTGGGTGCTCCGGTAGGCGTCGCGGACGGGCTGGTTGCGCTGGCGGAACTGGCCATGAATCGGAGGGATCTCGACACCGTCAAGCAGTTGGGGACCAAGGTGGTTGGCCTGCTTGCGGAAGGCGGCAACGTCCGGATCGCACGGCAGGCACTCTTGCTGCTGGGGCTTGCCGCGCTTGCGGCCGACACCCTGGACGAAGCGGGGCGACATCTTCAGGCGTGCCTGCTGACGTCTCGGGTGTCCCAGGACATCAGCGTGACGTTGGCTGAGGCCCATGTCGCACTGGGCCACGTCAGGGTCAGGACCGGGGATCGGGATTCGGCCAAGCGCCATCTGCTGAACGCGGTTGTGATGTTCGAACGGCTTGGCCTGCCGTTACGCGCCGGCGGGGCTAGGGCCTTGGCTGCTGGGGAATGAAGGGTTTGGGGGCTCGGAATGTGTCGCGGATTTCCGTGTCGAGACACTAAGGGCCTGTTACGAAACAACCGCTCCACTGCGAGCGGCGATCCATCTCGCCTGGCTGCGTTGCTTGTCGGTTACAGACGAGCCAGTCTGCGCCCTCCTCGTGCCTTGCCAGGCGAGCGCCTCACCGCTCTCGTTATGGAGCAGTTGCTTCTGCACAGGCCCTAACGATTCTTGAGCGCGTCGCGGGTGGCCGTCGCCCGGGCACGGACCTCATCGTCTTGTTCAAGGTTCAGCAGCTCCTCCAGGAACGGGACAGCCTCCTTTCGGCCCAGCCGTTCCAGGCCCTGGAGCGCGGCAATTCGGATCAAGGGATCCTCGTCGAAGATCGCTTTTTGGATGCCTTCCATTGCGTCGCGCTCGCCGGTGGCGGACAGCGCGTCGATCACTGCCAACTTCACTTCGGGTGACGGATCGATCACCAAGCCGGACAACATCGTCATCGCCCGGCGCTCCCGGATGGTCGCGAACACTGGGATCACGCGCTGCTTGATTTCCGGGTCCTTGTCGTACAGCAGCAATAGCAGGAAATCGAACTCGCTCGCCGCCCCGCCTGGCCCCAGCAGGGCCAAAAAGGCCTCCACCACCTTGCGTCTGACATCGGTGTCCCGGTACTGGCCCAGGATGCGCAGTGAGTCGCGGGCGGCCTCGATTCGGCGGCTTGCGATGGCGTCCAGCGCCACCTTCTTGACACCGTCGGATTCGTCGTTCAGGGCCTCGATGAGGGCCGCTTCCGACTTCGGGCCGGGCGTTCGCGCAGCGGCGACGACTGCCGCTTCACGGATTTCAGGATCCGGGTCGTCGATACGCGCCATGATAGCAGCGGAAACCGACGGGTCCGGCATCCGGGCCAGGGCGTACACGGCCGCGCGGCGGATACCCAGGTCGGGATCGGACAGCCGTGACTGCAGCACTGACACGGCCTTCGGTGGGGGCGTCGACCCCTGGAGCGCATCACCCAGGGCCTTCATCGCCAGGCGCCGAATCGTGACGTCCCGGTCTTCCATCAGGGACAGGATCGTGTCCAGCGACTGGCCCGCGATGATCCGGATCGCGGCGCCTTCGAACACTGCGCGATCCGGTGCGTCTTTCGCGGCCGCCAGAAGCGGCGCCAGACCGGCCGGGTCTCGCCACGTCGCGATGGCGTCCGCCGCCGCCGCGCGCACGGCCGGCTCGGTACGTGCCAACGCGGTCGCCAAAGCCGGAAGACCCCCGGCCGGCCGCGATTTTGCCAGGGCTTGGGTCGACTCGATCGCCGCCGGCTCGGACCCGTATGTCAGCAGCCAGGACCAGCCGGAAAAACGCTGGTCGGGTGTTCCGTTCTTGGCCATGTCCTGGGCGAACGCCTCGCGAGTCGGCAGGTCGATGGCGTCGTCGGGTAGCGCCTGGGCCTCCAGGTCGTGGGCGCCGATCGCGATCAGCCCTTGCCGCGCCGCAGCCCGAACCCGTGCCGCAGGATGCTTCAGCGCCTGGGCCACCGCTGGGCCGACGACCGGGTTGCGCGACTTGACCAACCGCCCGATCGCGTCTGCGACGACGCCCTCGTCGGGGTCGGATAGGCGCTCCATCTGCAAGAAGACATCGTACTTCTTGACGCCGCGTGCGGACAGCACTCGGACGGCGGCCAGCTTGACCTGGGGGTCCTGATCGCCCTCGACCACACCGGCCAACCGGTCGTTGACCTCGGGGGACTTTTCGTTTTCCAGCAACTTCAGCGTGGCCAGGCGGATCCCGGCGGAGGGGTCGTTAAGCAGTGGCAGCACGCGCGCGGCCCTGTTAGTGATCGGGAGGGACGGAACCGCGGCCAGGACGGCCGTCTTGATCGTATCGGACGGGCTCTTGAGGCCGGCCAGCACCGTTTCCATCAACGCGGCGTCCCCCTGGCGGATCCGGGCCGTGAACAGGGCGGCCGGCACGATTTCGGTCGACGACAGCACGACCAGGCTGCCCGCAACCTCCCGAGGTGGCAGCGCGTCGAAGTACGGTACCGCCAGCAGGAAGGCCGGCGTCCGCAGTACCGCCGGGTTGAGCGGGCCGTCTTGCAGTAGTGGTGCCCGCACCTCGGGGACTCCCATCGACGTCAGCGTGTGATAGACCTCGGCGGCGACCCGTTCAAACGACGCCTGGCGTTCTGGGTCCAGATTCAGTGTCGCCCGCCGAACCCTAGTGGGGTCGGCGTCCAGCGACAGCGTCGCCTTGCCGTACTCGGCCGCGTGCAGGGCCTTCAACTGGTCGAATGCACGCAGGGCCGAGTCGCCGGGCCGCTTGGGGTCGAACCGGTCCATCGGGCGTGGCATCAGGACCGTGATGGTGTCGCCGCCCTGACCGATCGGTGTCGCCACATGTAGCATCGGGACCACGTCGGCCCCAAGCGCCTCGGGGACGGCCGTAGCCCCCATCAGCGCCAGACCGACTAACAGCCTGCCAAAGAATGACAATCGCAGGTTTGTCATGTTCTTCACTCCTGTCTAGGTATTCCGGTAACCGGGTGCGGATTCTAGCGTACACCGACCGGCCCGTCACGCCCTGATGGAAGATCCAAAATCCACCCTGGCAGGGGTTCGCCTAAGCGATCCAGGGGCCGAAACGTCAGGGTTCGATTCGGCGCTGCTATACTTGGTCAACCTGCGTGATCTCGTCGGGGGCGACTGGCCGTCCTCAGGGAGGATGAATGTCACAGTGCGTTGACTTCGCGGTCCTTCCGGGGGTCCCGGCCCCGGCCTTGCCCGCAGCCATCAGGGAACTGTTTTCGTTCATCTCGCGCGAAACGCCGACACCGCGCACGCTGCGGGCCCACCTGCGTGGTCGTGATTGGTTCGATGCCGAAGGCTTTCCCGTCCTGTCGGATTTCCTTGGACTTGGCGAGTGGGAGGCCTCGGGCCTAGGGCCGTTCGGACGCGCGGTAGTCGAGGCCGGGGATGATGCGGACGTCCGCGATGCCGTTTCGCGGCGCCTGGTAGATGCCAATCCGCTGCTGGTCAAGTATTGCCTGGAGGCCCTGGATGTCGACCGCGGCGGGCGGTTGCACTCGACGAACGAACTCTACCGGATGATCACGTCCTACGTGTATCCAGGTACGCGTCCGACGCTGGTTTCCTTCAAGGCATGGATCGATTGGGCGGCAGCAGCCGGCCTGATCCGGATCGTTGGCATTCGGTGGGCGCTGGGATCCGGGGCCACGGCGGTGCTGCCTGAATTGCGGGCGATCGACCCGGAGGAGTTCCTGGATGACGAACGGGCGGCGTCCGAGATGTCCCCTGCGCCTGTCGCCCCGACTGCAACACCGCTGGCGGTCGCCCCTTCGGCAACGACGCCGTCACCGACCGATGCCCCGGCCATACCCCCAGTCAAGGTGCGTTCCAAGGCGCGGCCGCCTGCACCGGCTCCGACGGTTGATCCGGCCGCACCGCCGGAACCGCCCGCAGCCGACGACCGGGATCCAGCGACAGTCCTTATCGAACGGTACGCCGACCTGCCTGCCGTCGACGGGTTTTGCCCCGACACCCTCCACATCGATCTTTCCCAGGATAATGCCCGCAGCCGCCTGGAACTGGCGTTCGGCGCCTTGTTGCTGGGGCGCGGTCTGCCTTTGACCGTGGCTGGGCGGGTGATGGGCGCGCTCCGGGACAGGGGCGCAATCGACGAAGCCGCTGCCGGCCGGATCCCGACGGAGGCGATCGCCGCGATGGTTGCGGCAGATCCGGACCCGGCGGTCGGTGCCGTGTGCGAGACCCTGGTCCACTTACCCCGCCTGGCGTCCGGCCCTTCGAAGGGGGGCTGGCCCGACGATCCACGTGCTTTCCTGGACCTGGCCTGGCAGCGCCTGTTCGCACCGGCGGACCCGTTGGCGCCATTCGTGCTGGCCCGTCTTCTGTGGTCTACCGGTCGCCTGGCCCCGCAGGCCGCCCCTGCGGCATTCGTCCCCGTGTTCGCGGCCCGCGCAAGCGCGTTCCGCCTGGGGATTTCCGACAGTCTGTACGCGGGGTCGTTTTGCGACCTCGCCGACTTGGCGCTTTCGCTTGCGGCCCGCTTTGGCCCACCGACTTTCGAGTTGCCGCTGGTTCGGTTGGCTGCCGACCTGGGCTGTACGTTCGGGTGCAGCCGTGCGAACGCCTGTCCGCTTCCCTGCCGCGAAAAGGTCGACGTTGCACCGCCAAGCCGTTGGGGGCTGCTGTGAGAGACGCGCCCCTGTCCGGCACTGTTGTTCGTGTCCGCTATCTCGATCCGTCGGGTCCCTTCGCCGTGTTCGACATGGAAACGGAAGCGGGTGAACGCGTCACTGTGACTGGTCCGGTCGCGGAACTGGGCGAGGGGCTTGAGGTTCGGGTGACGGGGGACTGGCGAAACCATCCGCGGTTCGGCCGGCGCTTCCGCGGCACGACGGTGATGGTGCTGCCTCCTCGGGGCACTGCCGGCATCGCAGCTTACCTCGCATCGGGGCGCGTCGAGGGGGTTGGCCCGAAACTGGCGGATCGTCTCGTCGCCCATTTCGGTGACACAACTGGTGCCGTGCTCGACGATGACCCCGGGCGGCTGACCGAGGTCCCCGGCATCGGCCCCGCCCGTGCGGACCGGATTGCCGAGGCCTGGCAAAGGCAGATTGCACAACGACGGACCCTGGTGCTGCTGTGCGACATGGGCCTGACCGCCGCCCAGGCAGCGCGCGCGGTCCGGGCCTATGGCGACGAGGCGCCGGCCCGGGTCCGTACCGACCCCTTCGACCTGGCGCGACGCGTGTCCGGCATCGGGTTTCGGACCGCGGACGCGATTGCCGCGCGCTTGGGCATCGCCCCGGATTCCCCCCTTCGAATGCGCGCTGCGGTGCGCCACGTGCTTTCAGTTGCGGCCGAATCGGGGCACCTGTACCTGGCTAAGGAAACGCTGCGAGACGATGTCGTCGACGTCACCGGCCAGGATGCGGACGGGGTCGATGCGGCGGTGACGGCCCTGTCCGACGACGGGCAGGTGGTCGTCGAGGCGGCGGCCGAGGGGCCGGTGGTTTTCGAAGCGCACCTTCATGCGGCTGAACGCCAAGTCGCCGCGCGTATCGACCTGCTCTCGGGCGTCCCTACCGGGCCGCTGTCGACGGATATCCAGGGCCCCATCCCGCTGGCGCCGTCGCAGCGGGCGGCTTTGGAACGCGTTGCGTCGTCTTCGGTAGCTGTGCTGACTGGCGGGCCCGGCACCGGCAAGACGACTATCGTAGGTGCGATCCTGGCCGTGGCCGACCGTGCCGGGCAGCGGATCTTGCTGGCCGCGCCCACCGGTAGGGCCGCGATGCGCATGAAGGAAGCCACCGGACGGGACGCGCGCACCTTGCATCGCCTGCTCGAATTCAACCCCCGAGACGGCCGTTTTCAGCGAGACGAGTTTCGTCCCCTGGACGCCGACTGGGTCGTTGTGGACGAGTCTTCGATGCTCGACATCGTGATGATGGACCGGTTGTTGCGAGCTCTAGCGCCAGGCACGCGCTTGACCTTGATCGGCGACGCGGACCAACTACCACCAGTTGGCCCCGGGGACCCCTTCCGCAGCCTGATCGCGTCAGGTCGGGTGCCAGTGGCTCGGTTGACCGAGGTCTTTCGCCAGGGCGAGGGCAGCGAGATCGTCGCCGCGGCGCACCGGATCCTGGCCGGACAGGACCCTCGGGGTGCCGTGCACGATGGGGACGCCCTGGGTGATTTTTACGTGGTGCTGCGCGAGGACCCCGCGGATTTGGCTCAGGTAATCGAGCACCTAGTTGCCGAGCGCATTCCCGCGCGATTTGGCCTGGATCCGCGCACCGATATCCAGGTGCTGGCGCCGATGCGTCGCGGCGAGTGCGGGACTGACGCTTTGAACGCGTTGCTGCGAGCCAGATTGAACCCAGGGACCGCCGACCGTTCCTTTCCAGCCGTCGGTGACCGCGTGATCCAGATCCGGAACAACTATGACCGGGACGTTTACAACGGTGATATCGGGATCGTCACGGCGGTGGCGCAGGGCGGCGGTGCTGTCGTCCGATTCGAAGACCGTGAAATAGCCTTCGACCCCTCAGATTCGGATGACCTCGCGCCGGCGCATGCCATCACGGTCCACAAAGCGCAGGGCAGCGAGTTTCCGGCGGTGGTTGTCTGCCTGCACACCCAGCACTACATGATGCTGCGGCGAAACCTGTTGTACACCGCGGTTACACGCGGCCGCCGGCTGGTTGTAATCTGTGGAAACCGTCGCGCATTGCGGATCGCGCTGGACGAAAATCGGGTGGATCCGCGCAACACGCGACTTCCGGAACGGCTTCAGGGGCTAGCCTAAGAGCTTGTGAAAAAATCGAATAAGGGCCTGTGCAGAAGCAACTGCTCCATAACGAGAGCGGTGAGGCGCTCGCCT